>DASVIU010000241.1:0-5314 GCA_036386275.1 Bacteroidota bacterium
CCTCAGGGCATTCCAACGATCCCGGCAACTGGTCCACATGTGCGCTCCCGGAGGGAGGGACTCCGGCCAGGGGAAACAGCGTGGCACTCGCCCGTTCGTCCTCGGTGGGAGTCGTCTCCTCTTCCCCCAATCCCTTCTCGCCTGACGGTGACGGTGTCGAAGATGCAACGTTGATCCGCTTCCAGATTCCCCGCGGGGTGTGGTCGGTGTCGGTAAGGATTTTCGATGTCCGCGGGCGGGCTATAAGGACTCTGGCGACGTGCGCGCCTTCAACAGGTTCCGGGGAGTTTGTCTGGGACGGGCGAGACCAGGAGAGGACGACCGCGAGAATGGGGATTTATGTCGTGTACGTCGAGGCGACTGACGCGGCTCGCCTCGCAAGCTTCACGGCCCGGGGGGTTGTTGTGCTTGCGCGCCGTCTCAACTAACAGTCCCGCCTCTTCCGGGCGGGATTAACAGTCCCGCCGCTCTTTGGCGGGAAATTAGTTCCACGCCCCCTCGATCCGGCCGAATATCAACTCGTCAACCAGCTTCAGCAGGTCTTCGATCGGCGTCGTCTTTTCGAGCAGGAAGTCGAGGTTCGGATCGATGTTGATCGCCTGGGAGTAGACATCCCGGAACCCGGAGATGAATATGAACTTGGTTCTTCTATACCGGTCTATCTCACGGGCAAAGGCGTGCATCTTTACGCCGTCAAGGCGTGGCATCCGGATGTCTGAGATGATCAGGTCGATGTCGGAATTCGTCAGGACTTCGCACCCTTCCATCCCGTCTCTCGCTGTATGGACTGTGTAGCCGTTTTGATCGAGGACCTGCTTCACCAGGAAGAGATAATCCTCGTTGTCGTCGACAAGTAATATATCCATGAGTAGGTTCCCCAATCCGTGAATCGCTGCTATTCGCTGCAAGAATATGCGAAGGCCGGGGGGAAACTCCTGTGCGCGAAGTCACATGACAACGGCCAGGGAAGTGATGGCTCTCCGGAAAGTAGTCAAATGGGGCGCCTGTGAGCCCCTACTCCTTACCCAGAATCCTTTCCATATCCTCCTTCACCAGCCTGTAGAGATGCCATTCTTTCATATACCTGGCCCCCGACCTCCTGTAGAAATTGATGGCCAGTTCGTTCCAGTCGAGCACTGTCCACTCCATACGGCCGCACCCGCGGGCCCTGGCTTCCCCGACCATGGCGGTGAAAAGCTCATACCCCGCCTTCTTCCCCCGGCACTCCGGGAGGACGAAAAGATCTTCCAGGTAGAGCGTCGGGAGGGCAAGGAAGCTCGAATATGTCTCAAGCACGAACGCGTACCCTGCCGGCTCTCCGTCCGACTCGGCGATATAACAGTCGATACGCGGCCGGGGGGAGAACAGGTCGGTGAGGAGTCTCTTCCTCGCTTCCTGATCGGGAGGGGTGAGCTTCTCATA
Source organism: Bacteroidota bacterium (assembly GCA_036386275.1). GTDB lineage: Bacteria > Bacteroidota > Ignavibacteria > UBA10030 > UBA6906 > Fen-1273. Next base: position 1,423 of record DASVIU010000241.1, read on the forward strand.
GGCGGCAAGCGCGTCGACGAGTGTGAGTATCAAATTGCCGTCGGAGGGAAGGGCCTTGCGGACTGTTATGCTCATTGTGAACCTTTCGGGTAAACCTTTCGGACGCTGAACGAGAATGTCGATGCGGAAGCAGTGCCTGAAGATATCAAGTTTCTTGATTCTTTCAAGCGGAAGGCTCATATTCCGTGAACCACTCCTCCACAATACTCCCGGGAACCTCTCCAGATGAAATCACTCCTCTCGCTCCTGCTCATTATTGCCGGCGCTCTTCCTCTCCGGGGCCAGACTGGGCTCACCGCGATCCGGTGCGGGACGCTCATCGATGGCGTCTCCGACGCTCCGCGCAGGAATGTCGTCCTCCTCGTGGAAGGGAACGTGGTCAGGGACATCGTGAGCGAGGTCCCTCCGGGGGCGCGCGTCATCGATCTTTCGGGAGCAACGGTCCTCCCGGGACTCATCGACGCGCACACCCACATCCTCCTTCAGGGGGACGTCACGGAAGAAGACTATGACGAGCAGCTACTGAAAGAGTCGATCCCGTACCGGGCTCTGCGGGCGAGCGTTTCGTGCAGGGTAGCGCTCATGAACGGCTTCACGACGCTCAGGGACATGGAAACAGAAGGAGCGATGTATGCGGATGTTGACCTGAAGAAGGCGATCGTCCGGGGGGTCATCGACGGCCCGAGGCTCTATGTCTCGACAAGGTCCATCAATACGACCGGGCACTATCCCCTTCCCAACAGCCTGTATGCGTGGGAGATCCACATGCCGAAAGGTGTCCAGGAAATCACCGGGCAGGCGGAAGCAAGGAGGGCCGTGAGGGAACAGCTCTCCTACGGGGCCGACTGGATAAAAATTTACGCCGACAGGGGATACTACCGAACACCCGACGGCGTATTTCGTAGTCTTCCCAATTTCACGGAAGATGAGCTCAGGGCGATCGGCGACGAGACGCGCGCATCGCGCAAGAGGTTTGCGGCGCATGCAGTCACGCGCGACGGCATACTCCCGGCCATCAACGCCGGGGCCTCCTCGATCGAGCACGGGTACGCCATGGACGACGAATGTATCGCGCTCATGGTGAAAAAGGGGGTCTACTGGTGCCCGACCATTTACGTCAACGTCTATGTCGCAGAAGGGCGCGCCGCTGCCGGGAACCCCGCCAACAAGGCGCTTCTTGAAATCCAGCCGGTGGTATTCGGAAAAGCCCTCAGGGCGGGAGTCAAAATAGCCTTCGGCACGGATGTCGGTGGGTTTCCCTGGACCGAAAATGAGGCGAAGGAGTTTCCGTACATGGTGAAGTGGGGAATGACGCCGATGCAGGCGATAAAATCGGCGACAAGCGTCGCTGCCGAGCTTCTGGACATGAAAGGAAAGATCGGCGAGATCTCTCCCGGGGCATTCGCGGACATCGTCGCTGTCGAAGGGGACCCGCTCCAGCATATCGAGCTCCTCGCTCAGGTGAAGTTCGTGATGAAGGACGGGAAGGTGTACAGGAACGAGGTGGGGACCGGTGGCCGCTGATCGCGGTATGAAAATGAGGTCTGTGCGTTTCGGTGCTCTGTTCCTCCAGGTGATTCCGATCATGATTGCCGCGCAACCCCGCATACAGTACACACTCTCCATGCCCCGCCCCTCCGGCCACATTTTCGAAGTGACTCTTCGCTTCGCGGGGCTCCCGGCGGGGGGGGATGTCCTCGATGTCCAGCTCCCTGTCTGGCGCCCCGGCAGGTACCTGGTTCAGGACTTCGCCGGCGGCGTAGTCCGCTTCGATGCACATACCGCGGCGGGAGATCCGCTCACATGGACCAAAACAGATAAGTCAACGTGGCGGATACGGACGGCAGGCGCCACGGACATCCGCATGCGTTATGAGGTCTATGCGGACGAGTTCGACCTGCGGACCAGGGGTCTTGACGACGAACATGCATTTGTGAACGGCACTGCGGTCTTCATGTACTCTCCGAAGTACCGCTCCCACCCGATCGAGCTGACCGTGGTTCCCCCCACAGGGTGGCATGTGACGACGGGGTTGGACTCGACGGCGGTCAATCACTTTCATGCTCCGGACTACGACGAGTTCGCGGATTGTCCGCTGGAGATAGGATCGCAGCAGGATTTCGGGTTCGATGTGGACGGTGTTCCGCACGTCCTGAGCATTTTCGGGGGGGGGAACTGGGAGCCCGATACGCTGATCCGGGACATCGGGAAAATTGTCCGTGCGAATCGTGAATTCTGGGGGACTCTTCCGTACAGGCGCTACGTCTTTCTCCTCCACTGCGTGGCCGGGGGGGGCGGGGGGACAGAGCACGTGAATTCCACGATAATGGGGACCGGACCATTTGTCTTCAGGAACCCGGACACCTACCGGGGGTTCCTCGGGCTTGTCTCACACGAGTACTTTCATACCTGGAACGTGAAGCAGATCCGGCCGGCCGCCCTCGTCCATCCCGACTTTCAGAAGGAGAATTATACGGAAGAACTCTGGATGGCGGAAGGGACGACATCCTATTTCGACGGAGTTCTGCTTGTCCGGGCGGGACTCTCGAGCCGCGAGAGGTTCCTGGAGGGGGTGGCTCGCGCGGTGTACGATGACCGCCTCCGCCCCGGGAACGGCGTCCAGTCGCTCGCCCAGTCGGGTTTCGATGCATGGATCAAGTACTGGCGCGGGAACAGGGAATCATTCAACGAAGAATCGGATTATTATGAAAAAGGGGCGGCCGCAAGCCTTGTGCTTGACCTGGAGATCCGTCATGCCACGGGGAACGCCCGTTCGTTTGCCGATGTGATGCGGGAGCTCTACAGGCGTTTTCCGAGAAAGGGTTCCGGTTACACGAACGCCGACGTCCGGACCCTCACAGGAGAGATAGGGGGGGAGGGGATGAAGGGAGTTTTCGATTCGCTTGTCAACGGTACAGGTTCAATAGACTGGGAGCGGGTTCTCGCGTATGCCGGCCTCGAGCTCGTCGCTTCTGATGCCACCCCCGGGGTCTGGACGGGGATGGACCTCTCCGAGTACGGCGGGCGGACGCGGATCACGCGTGTCATCGCCGGTTCTCCCTCTTCTGCGGCGGGACTCGATGTCGGAGACGAGCTGGTGGCGATGGAGGGGGGGAGGACCACGGCCTCCGGACTCGGGCAGCGGCTGAAGGATTTCGGGCCCGGCGAGAAGATGCGCCTGACTGTGTTCCGCAACGACAGGTTACGTGATTTCACGGTGAAGCTCGAGAAGCCCCGCGTAACGCTGTACCGGGTCCGGCAGATCGAAAACATGACGCCGGAACAGAAGGCGGTACTCGATAGCTGGCTCCCCGACGGGGGACATTGAATGGCGAGTTCCCCGTCGCCTCCGGCAGCTTGCAGGGAGGCCGCATGAAGAGTGCTTCATTCCATCGTGCGCCCGCTGCGGCGCTTCTCCTCTCACTGATCCTGCAGGCGTGCAACCACCCGGCGCAATTCGTCCCTCCGATCCTCGAGGCTGACCCCCGGAATTTTTCATGGACGATCGACACGATCGCATTGCCCGGAAGTCCGGCCACACTGATGAGGAGCATCTGGGGGGCCTCTTCGCGTGACGTCTACATTGCCGGCCACAACGATCTCCCCCGGGGGACGATGTTTCACTACGACGGAACCTCCTGGCACACTGTGAATCTCACTGCTGCGGAAGGAGGGACGATACAGGGGAGTATCGATCTTTCACAGGTTACCGGTTTCTCCGGGGGTGACATTTTCGCTGCCGGCGGAAAGACCACGTCCAGCCTTTCATCCGGGATGCCTGCAGCAAGCCTTGTTATCCATTTCGACGGCAACGCCTGGTCGGAGATGCAGGTCCCCCCGGGAGGGATGCTCCGGGGGATATGGGGATCGAACGACGGCGAAATGTGGGCTG
>DASVIU010000242.1:0-2942 GCA_036386275.1 Bacteroidota bacterium
CCGGGATGCCGTACCGGTAGCCGATCCGGAGCATCGAGGTGTCGGCCCAGGAGGCGTCATAATCGAAGTAACCTTCCCCCGAGTAATAAAAGAGCGTGTTGTGCAGTGTGAGGGATGGCGAGACCTTCCAGTCGTGCATGATCTCGGCATGCGGCTGGCTGAAACTCTCCGTCTCCTGGGGACGGCGGTACTGCACCGACGCGTAGGCGTCCCCCGCCGAATCCGCCGTCCACCCCGCAACGACGTTCTGCCGGCGGAGCACCTTGTTTCCGTTGACGAACTTCCCCAGCCCGTCGTAGGCAAGTCCGTCCCGGACGGGCCCGCCGAAGAATTGAACGCGCGTCGACATGTCGGCATCGAACCGGACGGCCCCGAAGAAGTACGAGGTCATATCGACCCACGAGTTCGTCCTGTAGCCGTCGCTTGTGATCTTCCCGAGCCGTCCGTAAAACATGTACCGGCCGCCGACAAGTCCCGATGTGAACGAGGCTCCGTATTTTCTCGTGGTAAGCGGGAAAGGCTTCGCACTGTCGCCGAACTGCTGGAACCCCGCCATCGTCTCCAGCACCACCCCGGGTTCACCCCCGAAGGGGTTCGTCACCAGATTCACCGACCCGCCGATGGCGGGGGGACCGTAGAAGGCGCTCCCTGCGCCGCGCTGGACCTGTATGTTGTCGGTACTGGCGAGGAGATCCGGGAAGTCGATCCAGTAGACGTTATGGTCTTCCGGGTCGTTCTGGGGGACGCCGTTGATCATCACGGAAATCCGCCTCTGGTCGAACCCGCGGATATTGATGTAGTTGTACCCGATGCCGTTCCCGTTCTCGGAATACGTCGTGACGGAGGGGAGCTCCGAGAGGAGAACGGGAACATCCTGCACGGAGTAGCGCTCGCGAAGGTTCAGCGGCGTGAGGTTTGAGAACGTGACCGGGCTCTTCCGCCCTGTCGCCTCTGTCGCAGTCACAATGACAGGGGACATCTGGTAGACGGTGTCTTTTTTCGGCGGCGCGTCCTGCGCCCTCAGCCCGCATGGAATCGAACACCAGAGGAGAAACACCGACATTCCCACGCGCTTCATGTTCCCTCCAAAAAAACAATCCCGCAACCGGACCGGCGCGGGATTGAAAAGGAAATCAAGAAGCAGACTTGGTTCCGTTTCCCTACGCTGGCATGATCCAGATCAGGTTCACAGGGTGTGATCTCAGTCCCGCCGTTTTCCAGAGGGACACCCCTAACGGTCTTTTGACAATGTGGTGGAAATTTCCACAAAAAGCAAACTGAAAACGCCGCCGGTGAGAATGAAGAACGGGCGCGCTTGAAACAAGAGTCACATTGGGCTATCTTCAGGACGGGCGGACAATCATCGGAGGACGCATGAGAGCACGGGGAACGTACACCGTCAAGAAGTGGGATGAAAACACGTATGAGCAGATTTCTCCCGAAATGAAAATGACGAGGGCCTCGATCGAATACGCCCTCAGCGGAGAAATCGAGGGGATTGCGTCCGTGGAATACCTGATGTTCTACCGGCACGTTGATGCGAAAGACCAGCACAAGTCCTCTGCGTCATATGCGGGCCTCATACGGTTTAACGGCGTTCTGGCCGGCAGGCAGGGGAGCTTTGTCATGAAGGACGATGGAACATTCGAAGGGGGGAGCGCCGTCTCCGCCTTGAGGGTTTGCGAAGGGTCCGGGACCGGATCGCTTGCAGGAATCACGGGAACCGCTTCGTATCATGCCGGCCAGGAAGGGTATCATTTTGAGCTGGACTACAAATTGCCGTGAGGGCTTCCGTCGCGCCAGGACAATGCGGACAAACAGGCGTGCAGGGTTCTGACGATGCCGGAACTCCCGGATCTTCTCTACATACAGAGATACCTCTCTCGCGCGCTCAAGGGACGGTCGATCGAGGCCGTGGAAGTGAAGCAGCCGGTCCTGGTCCGGAACATGATTGACGTGCCGCTCGGCGAAGCCCTCCGCGGACGTTCCGTCCGGGAAGTGGAGCATCATGGACCGTTCCTCCGCGTGGGCCTCGGCGGGGAGATCGACATCGTGACAAACCTCATGCTCGCCGGAAGGCTCCAGCACCAGAAGAAAGGAGAAAAGGCGGAAGGATTTCTCTGCGTCGCCTGGATGCTGGACGACGGATCGGCGCTCAGGCTCTGCGACGAACGGAAAATGGCGAAGGTCTATGTCTGCCGCCGCACCGACACGGACGCGATACCGCGGTACGGGACGCAGGGAGTGGATATTCTCTCTCCCGCGTTCACCCGTGAGAAATTAAGGACGCTTGTCGCCGGGAATTCCCGCCGGCAGGTGCGCGTGATGATCAACGACCATACAGTCCTCAGCGCGATCGGCAATGCGTACGCAGACGAGATCCTGTTCGAAGCGCGTATCCATCCGAAGACATTTTCGGGCCGGTTGAGCGGGGAGGAGACCGACAGGCTTTTCGACGCCATCGGAAGCGTCATGGCCTGGGGGGCGAAGATGGTGGAGGAGGCCGCCCGGCCTATCCAGGTGAAAGTGCGCGAACATCTGAAGGTCAGAAACAGGAAAGGGGAGCCGTGCCCCAGGTGCGGCACGACGATACGGCGCGAGGGCGTCAGGGGGCACGACACATTCTTCTGTCCCTCCTGCCAGCCCCCTTCCAGGAAACTCTTCATCGACTGGCGCACTGCCGGGGAAGCACCGCCGGACCCGGGGTGAACTCCGCATCAGCTCCGCGAGTGTGACAGCCACCACACTCCTCCCCTCAAAAGGGGCCGGAATATGGGTTTTCCCGGAACCCGGGACGGCCCGCCGTTGATTCACAGTCCATGGCGGCGTATATTGGTACACCGGTCCGTGAATTTTCGGAATTCCCATGACACTCAACGAATTGCTTCATGAACGTTCGGCAGTAATCATCGAAGCCGCCGCGGGAGCCATGTCGCGCGCTC
>DASVIU010000243.1:0-4817 GCA_036386275.1 Bacteroidota bacterium
CATCCAATTTTCGTACTCACTCAGTTTCTTTGTCGCCCCGATGCGGATCAGCATGCCGTTGCTCTTCACTTCGAGACGTATCGTGGAGATGTCGAACGCGGAGGCCGCGGGCTGCGTCCCGATTCCCAGCACCCCCGTCCACTGATTGTAGGAAGCATTGACGCCGAAGACGGGGCGCAGCAGGGGGAGAAACGGCGCGAGCGGGACGAAGTAAGAATTGGCGGCGTAGACGACCTTCGCGGGGAGCTGATAGACGGTCTGGTGCCCGGGAGCGTCGGTCACGACGACAAAGGGGTTCCCTCCGGCGACCTTGAGCCGCATGGGAAGACGCTTGATCTCGAATTTCTGGCTTTCCCGGCTTTCGTACGTCGCGAGCGAGAATATCTGGGCGAGGTCATTCAGCGAGACATACACCATGCCTGCCCGCCTGAAAGCGCCGATCACGGTGCTCCGCGCGGTGTCCCCCGCGAATTCGATTCGGACTGCGTTTTCCTGTGCCCGGGACGCCTCCCGGGGGTAGATAAAGAGCGCAAGGAGCGCCGCCCCGTATGTAAGCCTCCCCGGGGAGCGCATCAACGGTAGTTCGTAAACTGCACGGCGAACTTCAGTTCCGCGTCACGGATCAGTTTCATCACCGCCTGCAGGTCGTCCTTTACCTTTCCGCTCACGCGGACCTGGTCGTCCATGATCTGGGCCTGAACCTTCAGTTTGGTCTCCTTGATCATCTTCACAATAAGCCTGGCGTTCTCCTTGTCGATTCCCACCCGGAGCCCTATCGTCTGACGGACCGTCCCTCCCGAAGCCGGTTCCACGGGACCGTAGTCAAGGGCCTTCAGGGGGACGCCCCGTTTGATCATCTTGTTCTGCAGTATGTCGACGACGGCCTTCAGCTTGAAATCGTCGTCGGACGCAACGGCGATTTTCTTTTCTTTCAGGTCGAGATCGATCGAGCTCTTCGAGCCCTTGAAATCATATCGCTGGGCAATCTCCTTGCGCGCCTGGTTGATCGCGTTGTCGGTCTCCTGGAGGTTGACCTCCGAAACGATGTCGAATGAAAATGCTTCTGCCATGCTGTCTCCTCAGGAGAATTTGACGTGCAGGAGCGCGTGCACAAAGATCTTGAACAGCTCCCAGCGCGGGTGGCGTCCCTCGAGGACATACTGCTGATGGACTTCGCGCTGTGACGCGCTGTCGCGCGTGATGATCTGGACCGACAGTGGGTGCATGGTCAGCTCCAGGTTTCAGTGATGCGTTTTGTGATCCTCAGGTTCCTTTTCCCCAGCTCGTCGATCAACGCGTCTCCCGGAACGCATTGTTCCGGAGGCTTCACCCCCCGCTCGGATATCGTCCCGTGTGCGAGCATCTGCGCGGTGATGGAAGTCGGAAAGGCTGTCGCGCGCATCATCGCAGTGATCGAAGCCGTCTCATCATAGTAGTCGACGAATTCGTACGCAAGCACCTTCTCCGCCCCCTCGCGGGTGCCGGTGATCGTCGCCCGCGCGAGAACGACGTCTTTGTCGCCGAAATCGAGTTTCTTCCCGAGCAGGTCGGCAAAGAACTCCCGGTTGGTCTTGACGCTTCCCCCCACCATCATGGGCTCCCTTGTGGCAAATCCGAGGTCAAGGAGGGTCTTGAATTTCTCGCAGTGCCCGGGGTAGCGTATCGTCTTGTAATCAAGTGTCTTCACCCTTCCCGCGAACAGCTCCGGGAGCGTGGAGAGCCCCCCAGAGGTCGCGAACGCCTCCAGCATTCCGAAGGGCTCCGGGAACTCGATCTCCTCGAGCCCCGACATCGACTCGATATGCTTCAACTCCCCGTCCTGGATCACGAGAGCCTGTTCCACGTACTCGTTGATCAGCCCCTCGACCGAAAAGACGATCTGGTAATTCAAAGGAGGGCGCGGGTGCCGTGGGAGCCCCCCCACACGGAGCCGGATCGAGTCCAGCGTATCGAACCCCTTGCTCGCGGTAACCGCCAGTATGTTGATGAGTCCGGGAGCCAGACCGCAGTTGGGAATCACCGTCACCCCTTTCGCGCGCGCTTCTTCGTCCAGTGCCAGCTGTTTCTCCACGACATCGTTGTTCCCCCCGAGGTCGCATACATGAACACCCGCCTGGAGTGCGGCACGGGTCACCTGGAGGTTCACGGAATACGTCACCGCGCTTATGACCGCGTTGCACCCCTTCATCGCCTCGACAAGGTCCCGGTTGCTATTCACGTCGAGCCTCACCGGATGGACGTTGGCACCTATTGCACCGGCAGAGCGCTTTGCCGTCTGTATGTTGATGTCGGCCAGGACCACCTCGTTGTCGGGGCTGCTCTTGGCAAGGTCGTATGCGGCTGCCGATCCCATCATCCCGGCTCCGAGAACAAGATACTTCATATCAATCCTTTCGCCTTTCGCATCATTCGAATAACCTATTTCAGTATCTCCCCCGTCTCCCTGCTCCAGAACAACAGGTCGAGTTCGTCCATCGGTATCCCGACTGCGTCCGCAAAGCGCCGGAACTTCTTCTCGATCGACTGGTAGCGTGCCGGGGTCAGAGACTTCGGGAGCGTCCGTATGATCCGGTGCCGGCGGAGGTTCTTCAGTATGTGCCTGTCGAGTATGGCCAGGTCCCTGTACCCGATATTCCGGAGGAAATGGGACGATTCCTTCCATCCCAGCCCCTTCACATTCCGCACGAACCAGGCACGCATCTCCGGCGGGGAGCTCCCTTCGCCGAGTGCGGCAAGAATCCCCTCGCGATTCCTCTTCGCCTCGAGCAGGCGCCGCGCCTTCGTATTGTGAAAGCGGATGTAGTGTTCCTTCCTGAAGAGGATCTCCGACGGATCAATGTCGGTTGTCAGAAATTCCGCCTCCTTCAAACGCGCCACCACATTTGCGGCATTGACGGCGCTTGATTGCGGCGTCAGCAGGCAGTAGATGAGCTCGTACAGATATTCCGTCTCTGGCACACGGGCAAAATCTTCCAGCCGTGCACGTATCGCCGGCCGGCTTCCGGCGTAGTCCCGGCGGAGGTCATCCACTTCCCTGTACGGGGTCTCGCTCCTCATGCCGGCACCACGCGGAAGTCCGGCAGAGTCCTTCCCCGTCTGACCCGGACGAGTCCGTCCCGCTCCAGTCCTTCCAGCAGGCTCTTCAGCCATGGAATGTCGTGCCCGGAGAAGTCCGGATGGATCTCTCTCCCGAGAGCCTCGAGCCTGAAACCGGCCTCTTTGTTCCGGAGGGCCTCGACGATCCGGCCCCTGTAGATCCTGTTGGGCACGCCGTGCAATCCGGGCTCGGACTTCCGGGTTCCACGGGTGGCCTGCGTCATCCTCTTTCGTGAAGCGCAGATTTCGCCGAGCGGGCACCTCCCGCAGGAAGGGAGTCGCGCGGTACATATCGTGGCGCGGATATCCATCAGCGCCTGGTTCCATTCATACACCCCGCGCCGGGGGAGTATCCGTTCCGCCGTGCGCCAGATCTCCGGTTCGCTTCTCATGTCCGCTGTTGAGGGCATGCGCCAGAACACGCGGGAGAGAAGCCGCCGTATGTTCACATCGACCACCGGTACCGGCAGACCGTGCACCGACGAAAGTATCGCATGCGCGGTGTACCTCCCGATCCCCGGGAGCTCAAGGAGCGATGCCGCGTCGGACGGAATCCTCATCTCCCGCTCGACAAGCACCGAGGCGAGCGCGTGCAGCCGGACCGCCCTGTTGTTGTACCCCATCCCGCGCCACGCCAGTACGACATCCCGCTGCCGGGCCCGGGCCAGCGAAGGCATCGACGGGAAACGGCGGAGGAACCGGGGGTAATGCCCGAGAACCCTGCTGACCTGTGTCTGTTGCAGCATGATCTCCGACAGTATGATCCTGTACGGGTCGGACTCTCCGCGCCACGGGAGAGAGCGCCCGTACCGGCGGTACCACCGGCGCACGGGAGAGATGATCCTACGGTCGTTCCTTCTCATCTCTTGAGCAGGATCTTGACGGCCTCACGGTTTCCCTCAAGCATGTCCAGGCGGCCCAGCTCGGCAAATGTCACCCACCGGATCTCTTCAAAAGCGTGGTTCGCGGGCTCTCCCGCATACCGATCGACAAGAAAATAGAATACGCGGAAGGAGCCGTCCCTCTCCGGGTCGGCGACTCCGTCCGCGTATACCCACTCCTGCCGGTGAATTTCCGCCCCGGGGGTCGCCTCGATCCCCAGCTCTTCCCGGAGCTCACGCCGGAGCGCCCCGGCCGGGGACTCTCCCGATTCCACTTTCCCTCCCGGGAATTCCCACTTCAAAGGATAGACGGCATTTCGCTTGCGCTGGCATGCAAGCACCCTTCCATCATCCCTGAGTATGCCGACTGCGACTTCCTTCATTGCCGAAAGATACGAAAAATGAGGGAAAATCGAAACATGAGCCCTCACAGCGTCACATTCCCCTTGAGCAGAAGAAAAAGTCTTCTGCAGGGGATTCGGCGGATTGTCGCGAATGCTGATATATACACATTGAGGAACACTTTCCAGATTGCCGGACGAGCCAGGTGGAATTACGAAAGGAATTGATAGGAGAGTATACGGGATCCCATGCCCCGTCGGTCAGAGGAAACACGCTTGTCGTGCGGAACAGAACGAGGATTTATGAGAGCGAAAAGGGGCACCTCTCCTACGTCATAACCGAGCATATCACCGATCAGAAACGGTCACTGACCCGCAGGGAGACGTACGTCGGACTTGTCACGGGAGGGGCTCTTTCAGAGGAGACCGGAGTTATTCGTCTCCATCTCAGTCCGCTCGACAAGCCCTACAAAGAAGGGTGTGCGCTGAAGTGCCACTT
>DASVIU010000244.1:0-5553 GCA_036386275.1 Bacteroidota bacterium
GGAGCTTTGTAATCTCTTCCCTGAAGCCGTTCACCCTCATGGTACTCTGCTCGGGGGCCTGTGACTGGAAGGCGAGAAGAGCGACATTCGCTTTTCCCTCCAGGTGTTTCTCAATGTACTCGCGCGCCGCCGCCCCCGTGGCTCTCCCGAGGCCGGTCTGATCGCTCTCCAGATACGCGGCGGCGATATCCCCTTCCACGTTCGTATTGTATGTGACGATCGTGATCCCCTTCGCGCGGGCGCGCTCGAGCGCAATGACCGAGGCCTTTGCGCTCAGCGGGGAAACCACGATCGCATCCACGCCGCTCGCGATGTAGGTGTTGATGAGCTGAATTTCCTTGTCGGGCTTTCCGGCACTGTTCGCCTCCAGCAGATCCGCCCCGTTCCTCGCGGCCGCATCCCGCATGCCGAAAAGAACGAGGCGGAAGAACTGGTCTTCCTGGAAGACGATGCCGGCGATCTTCCTGTGTCCGGGGGGTTCCGGCTTCCTGGAGCAGCTCTGGAGAGTGAGTGTGAACAGGAGGAGGAGCAGCACGAGGGACAGGTTCGATTTCATACGGAGGCCGGATTGTTCTCGGGATAAAACAGAAAGATATCCACAAATCGTAAAAAAGACAACCAATTCTTGCGCCTCCGGCGATTTGTGCGTATCGTTCAGTCCACCAGGGAAACTTTGTTTTGCATATGAAATGTCCGCAGCCAAGGAGACACACATGACCCGCCCCTCCGTCGTCACAGTTCTCACGATCCTGTCATTCCTGACCGCCGCCCCCTCCCCCGCGCAGGAGGATCCGCCCATCGCCGGGAGGTGGGAGATGATCCCGCAGAAGAGCAGCGACATCGATCTGTTCGGAAGCGTTGCGGTGGAGATCAGGCAGAAGGGACCCTCCGTAACCGTGATCGACACCTGGGGGAAAGGACGGAGCTTCCGCGACTCGCTCACACTCCAAGGCGGCGCCGCCACGGAGCGCGTCCCCGTTACGACCCGGGTGTTTCCCTCCAACGTGTTCATGGGATTGATGATGCAGCGCGGGAGCGAGAGACTTGTGAGTGCGTCCTGGCAGGACTCCGGCAGAACTCTGAGGGTGGACGAACGGTACCGCCTCCGCGGCTCACAGGGAGAGACGACTGCGAACTCCCGGCGCACGTACACCCTGTCACAGGACGGCGAGACGATCACGTACACCGTCGTCCGTTCGACGCGCGGGAGCGGCCCTCCCGTCCGTTTCGTCCTGAAACGGGAAGGATCCGCCGCCGCCTGGATGATGAAGATCGAGGACGACTGGGCGATTGAGGGGAACCTTCCCGTCAACGCGTTCCTGATCAGCCTTCAGGGGCTCGCGAACGCCGCCGCCCCGCGCCTGTATTTCGTCTACCCGGAAAAATGGGATTTCCTCTACACGCCGACGGTCCTCGACTACTACAGGGAGAAGCGGAATTACACGTTTACGGAGCTGAAGACAGCTGAAGCGGCGCTCAGGACCTTCCGGGGAGCGGTGAAGGGGTACGTGGTGTGGGACAAGGGGGTCCGCACATCGCTCATCGTCGCGTTCACGGCCGCGGGCCTGGAGAAGGGGGTCGTCGTCACCGGGGAACAGATACCTCTGGTGGAACGGGAAGGACTGAAGTGCCTGGCGGATTTCAGGGGGAAGTTCACGGGGATGAAGGATGTGGAGATCTACACCTGGGCGTACAACGAGTACTGGAAAAGATGCTCCCGGGAATATGTCGTCTGGATGGGAGGAGAGTCGGGGAAGATCATGAAACCGGGGGTCGCGGATTTCGGAATCGCCCGCGGGGCGTTCTTCACGGATCTCTCGACGCTGCCGGCCGACACGGCCGAATTTGCGCTGGCGGACCGGATCATGGGAGAGATGAAGCCGCTCTCCATGGTCATGGGCTGGCACTCGTATGCCAAGGACAAGGAGCGGGATTTCGTCCGTTGTGCATCGCGGCACGTGCTCCGCGTGGAAGGCCTGCACACGCTTCCCAACATGAGTTTCTCCGCACTCACCCCCGCATCGAAGGGCTTTGTCTGGAAGAACAACCACAATGTCGTGCCGGGGAAGAAATACGTTCCCGGGAAGAAAACATACATCGCTCTCGTCCAGACTGACGGCATGGGACTCGGAGCCTGGTTCAAGCCCGGCAGGGGCGCGATCCCGTGTGCCTGGGAAGTGACAATGAACTGGGAGTGGCTGGCCCCCGCAATGCTGGAATACTTCTACGGAACGGCGACCCCGAACGACTATTTTGTCGGCGGGCTTTCCGGACCCGGATACATGTATCCGAAGGCGATCCCCCCCTCCGCCCTGCCTGAGGTGGTGGCCATGACGCGGCGGATGACGCGGGACCTCGACCTTCCCGTGTTCGAATTCATGGACTATTCGGAGGGGGCCACTGTCGAGGGGAACAGCGACCTGACAAAGGAAGTCGTCGACGCGTATTACGCAGGGATGCCCGAGGCGACAGGGTTCATCAACGGCTACGCCCCCTCCTATACATTCGCGGTGCGGGAAGGTAAACCGCTCGTCTCGTACGATTACTACCTTTCCGAATCCCGCCCCGAAGCCGACGCTGCGGCCGACCTCGAAGAGCTTGCTGCGGTAAACCCGAAGCGTCCCTATTTCCTTCTGGTCCACATACGGGAATACAGCAATCTCCAGCGGACGAAAAACATACTCGACAGGCTCGGGCCCGGATTCGAGGTCGTTCCGCTCGACCTGTTCGTCAAGTTCGCGGGCCAGTCGCCGACGTTCGAGGAGCGTTTCCGGACAGAGTGATAGTGCCCGGGGAGCCGCATCCGGCGCCGTCAGTGTTTCACGATCAGATAGATCCACCGGACGCTTACGTCCGTGACTGATGAGAGCGTGAGACTGTTGACGTCCCTCAGGGACCCCGGATCGACGACAAATTCCAGTGCATGCGAGACCGGCGGGAGGACGTAGAGCACATTGCGCGGCACGATGCGGGGATCCGCAGGATGGACTCCCCGGGGGAGCTTCACGCCGTTGAATGCCACAGCAAGGCTCCCTTCGGCCGTACTCCCGGCACATTCGACGCGCAGCCGGATTCCGGCCGGCGGTACCTGCTCTGCCGTCCCGAGCGTCACCGTCTGCGGCCTCCCCTTCCGGACCCTCACGGGGAGCGGGGCGGTCAGGCTCACATGCGGCACCGGATATTTCGCCGCCGAAAGCGTATAGACCTTGTCCATCCGGCTGAGCCGGGCAGGATCGCCGATGTCGCGGAAAACCGAGAACGCGGGCTCCTGCCCCCCCTGGCGGGCGCAGAAATAATTGAACGAATAAATTCCGTCGGCTCCCCCTGCGTAGAAGAGGGCCGATGCGGCACGGATCTCCTCCACGGTCATCATCCTCTCCCCGCACGTATACTCGACACATGCGTACAGAGGGAGATCCCCGCACGACGTTCTAAACTCCCCGAGGTGCATGTCGGGCTCCGTGGAGAGGAACGGCGCGACTGTCACACAATCGACAAGCTTCTTCGCGCACCACGAAGCGGGATCGAGCCCGACGTACGCACAGGCCTTGAGCGAGGAGGGGACCCTGACAGCGAGCGTAATGGGTATCCCCCTCCGGCGTCCTGTCTCCAGAGTCATATTCCGCACGCGTTCGACAAACTGCGTCATGAGAGGGGCAAACGACTTCATCGTATTACGGGGAAAATAGTACGGGAACCTCATGAAATCGAGCTCGAGCCCGTCGACCGGATACCGTTCACACAGCTCACTGAGGAGCGAGAAATAGTACTCCCTGACCGCAGGCTCCGCATAGTTGAGTGCAAAGGCTCCCCAGCCCTCGTACCCTCCGACGCGGTATTCCGGGTGACTCTTCCAGAAGTCACCGAGGAGGGGACTCCCCGCCCTGTCGACATCGTGGAGCTCATTCATGCGGACGGTCAGGAACGCTTCCATCCCCCGGAGCCTCGCCCGGTCCACGATCATGCCGGCCGGGTCGAGCGTGTCCTTCAGAAGCGCCCGGAGGTTGTCGCTGAAATGCCTGTACATCGAGTCCCGTTCCGTCGGAGCGTGACCCGGGGTGCGGGGGAAGTCGTAGGAAAACATCCCGGCCGCCTTTCCCGGGTACACCACATTCTGGCAGGGGTTCGGGTTAAAAAGAAATGTTGTAACACCTGCATCCGCCACCTCGTCAACGCTCCGGTAAACATCGTCGGCCGAGAACTCCCTTCGCCAGAATATGTTCGACCCGTCGCTGTTGTACAACGTACGCCTCCGGAGAGGAGGGAGTCCTGCTTCCTCACCGAGGGGAGCATCGCTCAGAATCTTCCCGAACTGGATCGGCACGAACCCCATGGCGGCAGCGGCTGAGCCGCTGCGGAACCGGAAATCTCCGCTCCCGGGATCCTGGAATCCGGGGTCCGCAATGTGCGAATGAGCGTCGTTCCCCTTCGACTGCCACCCGGCGAACGAGAGAGTGTCGAACCGGAGCGAGTCTCTTCCTGCGTACCAGTAGAGATTGTTATCGAAAACCATGTTTCCTCCCCCCGCATTCCCTCCCAGGAACCGCCCCTCGTCCCAGAGCACAATATTGTGCTCGAAGGCGAAGCTTGCGTGGTTTTCATAGCGCGTACGCTGGACCTGGAAATCGCGTCCGAATGCGAGTATGTTGTTCCGGAATTTGTTCTCCCTGCCGTAGTGCTGGTGAAACCCTCCATGCGTCGTCCTGTATACCAGGTTTCCTTCTGCCGCGATGTGCGTCGTTCCTTCGTCGAAGTAGATCCCCCAGCCTCCGTAGCGGAAGGCGGCAATGTCGTGGAAAATGTTGTTCCGGATGAGCGTCCCTTCCTGGTTCCCGAGAGTATAGATCCCCCCCATGTCGCTCAGGATCGGCCCGTCTCCGTCCGAGAGAACCCCGATGTGATGCACGTGGTTCATCGCCACGATGTTCCCCTGTGCGAGGGCCGGCCCGTAGCCCCAGGTCCAGCCGATGGAGATCCCGGAGTAATAGAAATCATGAATCTGGTTATGAAGAATGCGGTTCATGCCGCTCTGCCCGATCCAGACGCCGACGGCGCTGTGGAAAATGCGCCCGCCGTCGTGAATCCGGCAATCGACAACTGTATTCCCCGATGTCCGCTCTTCCGCCTTCTCCCTGATCACCATTTCGCCGATCCTGATCCCTCCGGCACCGAGATCGAAAAGATCGCACCGGCGGATTCCGTTTTCTCTGCATCCCTCGCCGAGCTCGAGAGCATATGTCCCCAGATGGGAGAACGAACATCCTTCGAATACACAGTCATGCGCTCCCCGGGCAACGACGGCGGCAGGAACGCCGGTCGCCGCCTGGGGAAAACCTCCGGGCTCCAAGGGGTGAGTATCGGGGAAATTCCAGCCGGCATGCGAAAATGATATCCCGCGGAACGTCACGTGCGAGACAAACCTCCCCGAATCCGGACTCCCTTCGATCCGGAGTATCGCCGCCAGTCGGGGGACGACAGCTTCGACAGATCCAACCGATTCCCCCTGCCCCGGGATATAATAGATCACTCCCCCGGCCCTGTCGGCGAACCAGT
>DASVIU010000245.1:0-2594 GCA_036386275.1 Bacteroidota bacterium
AGAACGCGCGCGAGCGGTTCCCGGCGATCGTATTGATCTCCCCGTTATGGGCGATGAGGCGGAAGGGCTGCGCTTTGTCCCAGGATGTGCGCGTGTTCGTGCTGAACCGGCGGTGGAACAGCGCGAAGCGGGTAACGAACCGGGGGTCTTTCAGATCGAGGTAGAACCTGTCGAGCGCATCGGCACGTGTGAGCGCCTTGTAGACGACCGTCGTCCCGGAGAGGGAGGTGAAATAGAATTCCCTGTTGATCCCCTGGTCCGACTGCTTGCTCCGGACAGCCTGCTTCGCGGTATACAGGAGCCTGTCGAACGATGCGTCGGTCCGGCAGTGCCTGGGGCGCCGGATGATCGCATGCTTCATCGAGGGCATGGAAGAGAGCCCTTCCTCGCCGAGCACAGTACTATCGATGGGGATATCCCGGTAGGCGACGATCTCCAGCCCGAAGAAGCGGAACGTGTTCTGGAATATCTCCAGAGAGAGGTTCATACGCTCTTCCGCCCGTGGCATGAAGAGGGATGCCACGGCCACTTCCCCCCTTTTGTATCCGAGGAGGTCGAAGGGGATGTCGGCCATGATGCCGGCACCGTCCCCCGTCACAAGGTCCGCCCCGCACGCTCCCCTGTGTTCCACGCAGCGGAGAGCGTTGAGGGCTTCCTGGAGGATCTGGTGCGAGCATGCACGCGTGCGTGTGGCGACGAACCCGACGCCGCAGCTGTCATGTTCCTGACGGTTGAATGGAGATCGATTCATGCAAAGAACGCTTTTTCTATGAGTACAAAAAAAGCGGGCGATACGCAAGGGGAAACGCGAGTCTTTAAAGCGGACGAGCGGCCGGGCCATTCTGCCCCTGCGCCGCGCTTGAAGCTTGTCACTTTTATCGCTACATTTTCTCCATTCAACTCCGGAGAGGTGGCCGAGTGGTTGAAGGCGCTAGTCTCGAAAACTAGTATAGGCGTAAGTCTATCGAGGGTTCGAATCCCTCCCTCTCCGCAGAACTTCCGTACGCCCTGCGTTTCCAACAGCTTACCGATCTCCGGCCTGGCCGCCTATCCAGATCGCGCCCATATTCCAGGAAACAACGCGACCGAATCGGGAACAGTGTCCCCCGGTGCCTAACGGAGCATGAGCAGCTTCTTCGTCTGCAAAAAACTCCCTGCTTGTATCCTGTAAAAATACACTCCGCTCGCACGGATGCTTCCATCGAATCTCATTGGAGTAGCTCAGCTGCAGTGGATTTTTATGGCAGTCGATTCCAATTGCCGAAGAGGTGAACCGGAGCGACGCGGGAGTTTCGGTGAGACTGAAAGCGACATTCCCCGTTGTATCCTGAACAACGACAAAATTCCTTATCATCACGACAGACGAATACAAATATACGCTTTTTCAGGACGTGCATCCATCAGCCCTTGTCTTTCGATGCCGACTTGCTCCCTTCCGGGAAAACCTCAGGTCCCAGCAAGACCGATATCCAGCGCGTGTCCTCCCTCGCCTCGCAGGCGAGCTTCAGCGTCATGGTAAGGGGGACGCAGAGGAGCGCACCGACAATACCGAGAAGGTTTCCCCAGAAGATCAAAGAGAGAAAAACGACCAGGGGAGACATGCCAAACCTGTGCCCCATGATCCTCGGCTCGACAACGTTGCCCAGTGTCATTCCGATGACAATGTACCCGGCGGCAGTAAGTGCGGCGGAGCCTCCTCCGAGTTGAATGAGTGCAAGGAAAACGGCGGGAACAGCGGCGATGACAGAGCCGACACTTGGTATAAAATGAAGGAGAAATGCCAGGAATCCCCACAGGACCGGGAAATCCACACCGAGGACGGAGAGCCAGATTGTTATCAGAACACCCGCAAGCAGGTTAATCAAAGTCTTGATGACTGTATAGCGTTTTATATCTTCGACGAATTTCGCAAACTTCGGGAGAGACGCTTTGGGATACTCGTGGACGAGGCGAAGCTTGGCCGGAAGACCTGAGGCTTCGAGTAGCATGAACGTCATTGTGAATAGAACCAGAAGAGTATTCGACAGAATGGAGCTCAACCCTGCGAACACACCCGCAGTGAAATTCATCACCGCGCCGGGGCTGTTGAAGCCGAAAAGCATTTCGTCCGTGATTCTGATTCCTTTCCTCGCCAGGAGCGCCTTGAGTCCGAAGAGCATGTCATGTATGCGAGCCTGATAGGAAGGGAGTGAATTCGAAAAGCTCGTAAGCGAAGCGCCTAACACGACACCGATACTCATCAAAAGCGTGACCATCGCTCCCATCACAATCAGCACTGCGATAGCAGAAGGAACGTGGTGCCGTTCCATCCAGACCACAGGCACTCTCCCGATAAATGCGAGGAAGACAGAGACCAGGAACAGCACCAGGACCGATTGTGCCAGGTAGATACCCCAGAGGACTATGACCACAGATGCTGCGATGATGAGGAGGGGCGTTCCACGATGTGAATTGGACTGATCGATCATGCGTTTCTCTTCTTTCGTAACGAAAGACGTGTTGCAGGAAATGTCATATCAAACTCACGAACGCGACCACACCGGACAAAATGAGCAGGACGCCGGCAACCCTGTTTACCCACCGAAGCCCGCTCC
>DASVIU010000246.1:0-1992 GCA_036386275.1 Bacteroidota bacterium
TCCGGAACGACTTGAGCTCGGAGGCGACCCGGACGACGGCTTCGTCCCATCCCACTTCGACGATGCCTGTCTCTTTTTTCATGAGCGGACCCCTGATCCGCGTGTCGGAGTTCACCTGTCGTGATGTCTCCAGGCGTCCCCAGTCGCACATCCAGTACTGGTTCACCTCGGCATTGTACCGGGGGGTCTGCCGGAGTATCTCGTTGTTCCTCACCCAGGTGTTCATATTGCAGCCCCGTGCGCACCCCGGACAGACCGTCTCCGTTGCAGACATTTCCCAGACCCGGGCCTTGAAACGGAAATCACGGCTCGTCAATGCACCGACCGGGCAGATATCGATGACGTTCATCGAATACGGGTTATCGAGTTTCTCCCCCGGGAACGTCGTAAGTTCCACATGGTCACCCCGCCGGGTGAAGGTCAGCTGCGGCTTTCCGGCGATCTCGTCGCAGAACCGAACGCAACGTGAACACATGATGCAGCGTTCGTTATCGAGCATGACATGGGGACCCAGTTCGACGCGCTTGGGTTTGTGGACCTTCTCCTCCTCAAACCGGCTGTAGCCGATGCTGTGCGTGTAGGCGTAGTCCTGAAGTTTGCATTCGCCCGCCTCGTCGCAGATCGGACAATCGAGGGGGTGGTTGATGAGGAGGAACTCCATGACCGCCTGTCGGGCCTTTATGACGCGCGGATTGGCGGTATGAACGATCATGCCGTTTGTTACCTGCGTGGAACAGGCAATCGCAAGTTTGGGAATCTTCTCTACCTCGACGAGGCACATCCGGCAGTTACCTGCAACAGAGAGTTGAGGATGCCAGCAAAAGTGAGGGATGTCAATGCCGTTATTCCGGGCCGCCTGAATGATCGTCAGGTTGTTATCGACCTCAAGGACTTTTCCGTCTATGGTTATTGTCGCCATTCCTCTCCCCTGTTCACGCTTCTGCTGATTCCCGGACGTACCGCTGGTGGAATTCCTTTAATTTCACAACGAACTGCTCAATTTCATCCCTGGGCGGGAGGAATGTCGTCCGGAAATGAAGCGTTCCGGGGAGCTGGCCGAAGCCGCTTCCTGGCACGACGCAAATGCCTGTTTCCTCCAGTAGCGCGAGGCAATAGTTGGAGTCCCGCTGCTCCTCGTACCTTGCGCGCAACGCAGCTGTCATGGATTCCGTGTCTTCTTTCTCCGGCAGTTCAAAACGTACGAACGCATACATGGCGCCCCGGGGGATATCAACCGACATTCCTTCGATTGCATTGATCCCACGGCCGAGGATCTCGGCCTTCGTCTTCAGATCGGAGAGGACTCTCTCCCGCTCGGCGGCATATGTCGCGTAGCTTTCGTCCCCCGGTTTAGGGGGGGCCACCATCATATAGATGGAAATCTGGCCGACGATATTGGCGCACAGACTGATCGACTGCAACTTGACGAACTCCGCGAGAACGTCGTCAGGGATGTTCCTGAGCTCGAGATACCCTCCCCGGTGTCCGCATTCCCCGAGAAAGCCTTTGGAGACCGAATGCAGGCTGAAAAGCGACACCTCCCGCTCATTCATCTCCCGCATGATTCTAGCGAAAGAGTGAAATTTGAGCGATGGATCGTAAACATTCTCCTGGTATACTTCATCGGCGATGATTGAGAGATTGTACTTCTTTGCAAAGCCGACGACCATCCTGATGTTTTCTGCCGAAAGAACCGCACCGGTCGGATTCCCCGGGTTTATGACGACGATGCCTACGGGGTTGATTCCGGCCGCCCTCGCCTTCGTCAGGCTTTCGATCAGGATTCCCTCATTCAACTGCCATCCCGCCTGCTCATCGAGATAGTATCCGATTTGTTTGCCTCCGTACAGCGACAGAGAGGCGCTGTAGAGCGGGTACTGCGGGATCGGAATCATGAACCCGTCGGATGGGGATCGCAGAAGCGCTGTGAGGACTGCCTGCGCCCCCTTGCTTGCCCCGTCCGTCAGTATCACGTGATCCCTGTCTGCAGGA
>DASVIU010000247.1:0-10413 GCA_036386275.1 Bacteroidota bacterium
CTTCTGGGGGACTGCAACGGTAGCCGCGTGAACAGTGTCGCGATGTGCCCTTCCGACAGGGTCATGCACTTCGCGCTCGACAACGGGATGACGCTTGCCGCTGTTCTTTACGGACCCCGGGCAAACGTCCTCCTCCTGGAGGACCAGGGAAGAGTGCATGATTCATTCAAGAACCCGAAAAAACTCCGGGGTTCGATGATCCACTTTGCTGCCGGCGGCCTCACATATGATTTCGACGCATTCCGGATGACGTGTGCGTCATCGGGATCGCAGACTGTCGGTTCCGTCATCCGGAAGTCTTTCCCCGCCATCGGCGCCACTCTCGCACTGGAATCAGTCACACGCGCCGGTGTCGACGCTTCATGGAAGACCGGCGGGATCGATTCCGCGGCGTTATCGGCAATCGAGACGGGGGTCCGTTCCGTGCTCACCGACCTTGCAAGCCCCTCGCCGAGAGTGTATATTTCCCCTGACGGCGTTCCCGGGTATTTTTCGCTCATCCCGCTCCGTCTTGCCGGCGCCATGAAGGAGGAGATATTTCCGGATGTCAACAGGGCAATCCGTTTTTTCATTGCCGGCCGGGGGGCGAAGACCGAAAATGACAGAGAGAAGGAGTCGGTGGTCGCGCCGCTCAAGCAGCAACTGGAAAAGGGGAGGCGTGCGCACCGGGCAATTCAGGCGGATGCCCGTGAAGCCGAGCGGGCCGGGAACTACGAACGTTTCGGTAACGCGCTGATGGCGGGGCTGCCGGGGCTCACGAAAGGGCTGAGAAGATTTGATGCCGTCATCGACGGGGAACATGTGTCCATTCCGCTCGAACCCGCGCTCTCCCCTATCCAGAATGCCCAGCGGTACTTCGAGAAAGCGAAACGCGCAAAAGCTGCCGGCGAGGAATCTTCGCGCAGGCTGGGGGAGCTCGCCAGGCGAATTGAGCGCCTGGAGAAGCTTCTTGTCGAGGCTGAGCGGTCGCTGCCGGGGGACAGGGCGGGGAAGTTTTTCAACGAGCATGCCACGGAGCTTGACGAGGTCGGCCTCGGATCCAGGAGCAGAGAGAAGGAACGCCTGCCGTTTCGTGTGTTTACTGTCGATGGCGGATTCGAAGTCTGGGCGGGGAAGAACGGTGCAAACAATGACCTTCTTACACTCCGGTATGCCAAGCCAGATGATCTGTGGTTTCACGCGCGGGGGGGGAGCGGCTCGCACGTTGTACTGAAGGCTCATTCGGGGAAAGGGGATCCGGGAAAAAGAGCATGTGAGCAGGCCGCCGGCATCGCCGCATACTACAGCAAGATGAAAACCGCGGGGACGGTGGCGGTGGCAATGACCGAGAAACGCTTCGTAAGGAAACCGCGGGGCGCTCCCGCGGGCACCGTCGTGATTGAGCGCGAGAAAGTCATATTTGCACAACCCGCGCTCCCACGGGAAGCGGGGGGCTGAAGGGGTCTTCATTCACAGCGCCAGGAAGGAACGGGATGCGATTTGCAGTCATTGGTGCGGGAGGCGTCGGAGGGTTCTTCGGTGCGATGCTGGCATCCGCGGGAGAAGACGTGATGTTCACGGCGCGGGGGCCGCACCTTGACGCAATGAAACGGGAGGGTCTGCGTGTCATTTCTCCCCGCGGGGCGATGCAGGTTCCGCCGCAACGGTGTGTCGGGTCTCCCGCGGAGATCGGACCTGTCGACACAGTGCTTTTCTGCGTCAAGTCATACGACACCGAGCGGACCGCACCGGCCCTTGCTCCGCTCCTTGGCCCCGCCACAGTCATCATCAGCCTTCAAAACGGCATCGACAATGAAGAGAAGCTCGGGCGATTGCTTCCGGGCCGCACAATCTTCGGCGGGGTCGCGTACATCTATTCGACGATCACGCGTCCGGGAGAAGTCACCGTCGCCGGAGGGCCCGCCAAGCTCGTGTTCGGGCCGTTTGACGGAGCCCCTCCGGAACACCGCCGCCGGGCCATAGAACTCCGCGACATATGCGCGCACGCGGGAATCACCGCCGATGTTTCCAACGACATCATCGCGGCCCTCTGGAAAAAATTCATATTCATCACCGGGGCCGGGGGGATCACGACCCTCACGCGCCTCACCCTCGGAGAGATACTTGCGGTCGATCAGTCACGTGAGCTCCTTGCCGATGCAATGAAAGAGACCGAGACCGTCGCACGGGCGCGGGACGTGCGCATCGAGGAACACTATCTCGACGGTGTCTTCGACACACTCGCGAGGTTCGACAACAAGACGCGATCGTCCCTGTACTATGATCTCGTGCACGGCAAGCCGCTCGAGATCGAGGCGCTGGCGGGAACCGTGGTCCGTCACGGGGACGCCCTCGGCATACCCACCCCCGTGAACCGGGCGGTGTATGCCGCGCTCCTTCCGTACCACCTCCACAACAGCGAGAGCATCCGATGAGGAAAAAAAGTACGCCGACGAAAGCCCGCGCATTGGTTCCCGAACAGCAGTCGCTCGCCACACGGGCGATACACGGAAAAAAACTGTACCCCTTCCGGGGACCGGTCACGCCTCCGATTGTGCAGACAACGACCTACCGGTTCGCCGACTCCGGCGATGCGTTGAGGTACGCGCAGGGAGATCCGGACGTCTACGTCTACACGCGGTATCACAATCCCACTGTTGCAGAGGCTGAGGAGCGCCTCGCCCTTATGGCGGGAGCGGAGAAGGCTCTCCTGTTCTCGTCCGGTATGGCGGCACTCAGCACGGCAATACTCTCCGTTGTAAAGCAAGGCGACGAAATACTCAGCACGCCGGCGCTGTACGGGGGAACCTACCGCTTCTTCAGGGACATCCTCCCGCGTCACGGGGTCACAGTACGGTACGTCCGGCCGGAGTCACTGGCATCCATCGTCTCCATGGCAACGAAACGGACCAGGCTCGTGTATTGCGAAACACCCACCAATCCTACACTCGGGATCGTCGACATCGGGGAGCTGGTCTCTCAGGTGCGCGCGGCCGGGAAGAAAGTGCACCGGAATATTGTCGTACTCGCCGACAACACTTTTGCGACGGTCCTGAATCAGAATCCGTTCGACTTCGGCGTCGACGTCGTCGTCGAGAGCGCCACAAAGTATCTCGGCGGACACACGGACGTCATGGCGGGGGTTGTCGAAGGGAGCGCGGACTTCATCTCCGGCGCCCATACGCAACTCAAGTACTACGGCGGTTGTGCCGATCCCTTCGCCGCGTATCTGCTCCTGCGCAGCCTGAAGACGTTCGATCTCAGGATACGGTGCCAGAACCGCAATGCGATGGCTCTCGCATGCTTCCTCGAAGGGCATCCCCGGGTCAAACGCGTCCTCTATCCCGGGCTCCCCTCACACCCAGGACACACCATCGCCCGAAGGCAGATGACCGGTTCGGGCGGCGACGGGTATGGCGGGATGGTAACGATAGAGGTGCCGGGAGGCACCCGGGGCGCCGTCGCCGTGTGCGATGCTCTGCGTGTGGCCGTAAACGCGATGTCGCTGGGAGGAGTTGAGACGCTCGTGAGCATCCCCGTATACTCGTCTCACGTGAACATGAGTGCCCGTGAGCTTGCCCGTCACGGGGTCAGACCGGGGATGATCAGAATTTCTGTGGGAATCGAAGGAATTCGCGACCTTCAGGCGGACTTTGAACAGGCGTTGGCCGCTCTCGGGTCACCGGCTTCGATTCCTTGATTATAAAACCGCTTTTCTTTAGTATAGAGGTCTACGGATTATCTTCATACAATCAATGTCGTTCATTTTCTGGAGATCAAGAGTGCGCATGTCTCAACAGCCCAAGACACGGAATCGAGGCTTTCTCGCCGCGGCAATATTCGGAACGATCATTTGTTGTGCCGGCTGCTCTCCGGGTGAGCAGGATGCGATTGTCGCCAAGGTCGGAACCCAGCCCGTCAGGCTTTCCGAATACGAGCAGCAGTATATCAAGAGCCTGGGGAACCGGGAAGCGGGTGCCGCAACGAGTCAGGACGACCGCGAAAAGTTTCTCGACCTCGTTGTCAAGTACCGGCTGAAACTCGCGGGTGCCCATGATGAAGGGCTTGACAAACATCCCGAGGTCCTGAACGAAATAGCGGCCTACAAGGGGAGCCTTGCGGCGTCGTATCTGACCGAGCGTGAAGTCATCACCCCCGGAGTCCGGCAGCTCTATGCCAGGCAAAACGAAGAAATCCGCGCCAGCCATATTCTCCTGTCGCTGACGCCCTCGGCATCGGCGTCGGATTCCGCGGCCGCATACAAGAAAGCCTACGAGATTATCAGTGCGGCCAGGTCGGGCGTCGATTTCGGGATGCTCGCTCTCGAACATTCACAGGATCCCTCGGCCAAGCTCAACAAGGGAGACCTTTATTACTTCACGGCCGGACAGCTTGTCTCTCCGTTCGAGGACGCGGCATTCGCCATGAAGATCGGAGAAATTTCGTCCGCGCCCGTGCGGACCCAGTATGGATTGCACATCATCAAGCTCGTCGACCGTAAGCCTGCACCGGGCGAAGTGCATGCGAGTCATATCATGATCAGGTTCCAGAACCCGAATCCGCCGCCGCAGGACACCGCTCAGGCGTATGGGAAGATCAAGGCGCTGAAGGACAGCCTGGGAGCGGGGGCAAACTTCGCGTCGCTGGCAACGGGTCACTCCGAAGACCCGGGGTCCGCGGGCAAAGGCGGAGACCTTGGATACTTTTCGCGGCGCCGCTGGGTTCAGCCTTTCGACGAAGTGGCCATGAACCTCAAGCCGGGACAGGTGTCCGATATCGTCCGGACGCCGTACGGATATCATCTGATCAAGTGCTACGATGTCCGCGCGCGCAAGTCCTTTGACGCGGCAAAACAGGAACTCCAGCCGATTTACCAGCAGTTGCGGTACCAGGATGACTATGCGAAGTTTCTCGATCGGCTGAAAAAGGAAGTGCATTTCAAGCTGTATGACTCCACCCTGACACGATTCCTCGCATCCGTGGACACGAACGGGACGACCCATGACAGTGCGTGGTGGTCAGGCATCAAACCCGGGGTCGGCACGCTCCCGCTCTTTTCCGTCCAGGACCAGCGCATCGCGGTGGACAGCGTTGTACGCCTGATCGAAGCCCGTCCCGAACTGGCCGGCACCTCCCTCCGGGCGCAACCCCTTGCTGCCGCGGTGGACAAGATCGGTGAGCAACTGGTGTTTTCGGCAAAGGCGGATCTCCTCGCAAAGAACGTTCCGGAGTTTGCTGCCCTCCTTGCAGAATACCGCGAAGGGATCCTCCTGTATCAGGTCGAACAGGAACATGTCTGGAACAGGATCGTCATGGGCGATTCCGTGCTCAAGCCTTACTTCGCCGCCAACCGGGATAAGTTCACCTGGCCCGACCGGATCAGCATCACCGAAATGAGGGGGGCGTCCGATTCCCTCGCCGGTGTGATTTCCCGGCGTCTCCTGGCCGGCCAGACCATCGAGACTGTGGCGGCAGCAGATTCCATCCGCCTTGCCTCCCCCACCGTTTTTCGTACGTCATTTGCGCGCGGTTCGGCGAAGCCGGATGCGAACTCACTGGCCTCCCTGTCCGCGATGGTTGACGAACTGAGGCACGATTCCGGCATCCGCGTCACAATCACCGCCCGCCCCGATACGTCGAAAGGGAAGAGCCGGAGTCAGAAACTTGCTGTGGCGCGCCTGGAAGCAATCAGGTCGCATCTCATCAACAAGCTCAAGATAAACCCGGTGCGCGTGACAATAATATCATCACCGCTACCCGCCGAAGTTCCGGCCGGGGCCGAGAATCCGGTGGAAGCCGACATTATCAGGACGGATCTCAGTGGCCGCACCCCGCTCGTGTTTGGCAAACCGGAAACCGTGCTTCTCCCCCCGCCGACCGACGAGCGTACCCAGCGTGCCGATACCCTTGCCGTCGGCAATGCGACGCCTCCATTCCTCTACAAGGGGTATTATACGATCGTCAGACTCAACGCCAGGGAGAAAGCCCGCAGGAAGACGTATGAGGAAGCCGGGCCAGAGCTTTCCAGTGCATACCAGGACTATGAATCCAAGCGGCTCGAAAGCGACTGGCTGGCCCAGTTGGGGCAGAAGTATCCGATTGTGGAGTACAAACCGATTCTCAAGAATGCATTTGTTCCTGCCCACTGATGACGTTCGGCACCGGGTGTTCCGCAGGACGGCTTACCTTGTTCCCTTCATCGCGGCGTTCATCGGGTGTTCCCGTGAGGGTCCATCACGCCCGTACGTTGCCAGGGTCGGCCCGGTGGAACTCAGGGAGGACGACCTCGCCGGACCTGCGGACTCCATCGCGCACGCGCGGGGGAAATCCATGGCGTTCATCAATGAGTGGGTTGTCAGTGAACTTTTGTACCAGGAAGCGCAGCGTCGCGGGATGGCAGACAGCGATCAGCTGCGGAAGCAGCTCGAAGCCACCCGCAAACGTCTCGCGGTGGAGGCTCTGCTCGAAAAAGAGGTGTACGGCGGCGGAACAGACGACGTGCACGACGAAGAGATCGCGGAATCCTTCAAGAAAAACGTTTCATCGTTCACCCTCCGGGAGGACGTGGCGCGAGTAAGCTACGCGCTCTTCTCCGAACGGGACGAGGCAAACCAGTTTCGCGCTTCAATCCTCCGCGGATCGTCATGGGAGGACGCCGTGAGCCAGCGCGACTCGGTGCACAGCCGCGGGCTCCGGGCGGTCGCCCGGAATCAGTATTTCACGCAGGCAACGCTGTTCCCTAACGAACTCTGGAAGCTCGCCCGGACTCTCCCGAAGGAGGAAGTCTCCTATGCCGTGAAGACGGCTGCCGGGTATTACGTCCTCACGGTCCACGGCATCAAGCGCGTCGGAGAGACGCCGGAATTCGAATTCGTGAGGAACGAGGTGCGCGAGCGTCTTTTGATCGAGCGGCGCCGGGCCCGGTATGAGGAGCTCGTCTCGGATCTGCGGACCCGGCACAAGGTCGAGGTCAACCTCAGCGTCGCGGATACAGCGGGCGGTATCGGGGACTAGTTGCGATTTCTGCCCGGGGGAACCCGGGGAACGTCCCCTGTCAATCGGAGTGCAGAAGTTATGAAAACAATCCTCTTTGTGTGCGCCCTCTCCCTCTCGGTCTGCGCACAGACACAGACGCTTGACCGGATCGTGGCGACCGTTGACAACGACCTGATACTTGAGTCGGAGCTGAATGCCCAGGTGCAGTTCTACGCACTCAACAACAAAGTTGATCCCGCTACCCCCGGAATACGGGCGCAGGTGCTGCAATCGATGATCAACGAAAAACTTGTCCTCGCGAAAGCCATTGAAGACAGCGTCACCGTGACAGACGAAGAGGTGCAGCAGCAGATGGACGGTGTCATCCAGCAACGGATCCAGCAATACGGGTCCGAGGCTCGCCTGGAGGAGATGTACGGGATGCCCCTCAGCCGAATCAAACGGGAGTTCCGGGAAGATCTTCGCAAAAACCTCCTGGCCCAGCGACTTCAGCAGCAGCACCTCGGCAACACCACGGTCGGACGCTTCGAAGTAGAGGATTTCTACCGGACATACAGGGACAGTCTTCCCCGCGTTCCCGAAGAGTGTCAACTTTCGGAAATCGGCATTGCCCCTAAAGCCAACGATCAGGCGAAGGCCGCCACACGCACCAAGCTGAAGGCGATCCTCGACAGCGTGAGAAACGGCGCCGACTTTGCGGCTATGGCAAAGCGTTATTCGCAGGACGCCGGTTCCGCCCCCCAGGGGGGGGACCTCGGATTCGTCCGTCGTGGCCAGTTTGTGAAGGATTTTGAAACGGCGGTCTTCGCAATGGCCGACGGCCAGATCTCAGAGATAGTCGAGACCGAGCACGGGCTTCATATCATCCAGCTCGTCGAACGCCGGGGGGACGCGGTCCATGCACGTCACATCCTGCTGAGGATAGAACGGTCAAAAGAGGGTGACGAAGCCACCATCCGGCTGCTCGATTCGCTGCGCACACGCGCCCTGGCCGGTGAAAGCTTCGCCGAACTTGCCAGGAAGTACTCCGAGCTCAGGGATAATACAATCGGGGGGAACATCGGCACCGCGGAAATCGACCAGGTAAATCCGTCGTTCCGTCCCGCAATTGACACGCTCAAGGAAGGGGATATCAGCGTTCCCGTCAAAGTCCCCGAGAATGCGGGATACAAATACTACATTGTCTGGCTCAGGAAACGCACTCCCACCCACCCCATGTCTCTCGATCAGGATTACCACAAGGTGGAATCGATCGCGCTGAACTTCAAACGGACGAGGGATTACGGGGTCTGGATGGAAGAACTGAAAAACCAGTTTTACTGGCAGACGCGGCTGACCCCATGACCAGACGTGAAGGTGCGGGGGATATCGACGCTGCCAGGGAGTTGAAGTCATCGTATGACGCGCTCCGTGCAGAAATCGGGACCGTCATCATCGGTCAGGACACTGTTGTCGAAGAGCTCCTGATCGCGCTCCTGGCACGCGGTCACTGCCTCCTCGTCGGCGTCCCCGGACTCGCAAAGACGCTCCTTATCAAAACTCTCGCCGAAGTCCTCGACCTCACATTCAACCGGATCCAGTTCACGCCGGATCTGATGCCAAGCGATATCACCGGCACGGAAATCATCGAAGAGAACGTCACCACCGGTTCGAAGTCATTCAAATTTGTCCGGGGTCCGGTATTCGCCAACGTGGTTCTGGCAGATGAAATCAACCGTACACCGCCCAAAACTCAGGCGGCGCTGCTCGAAGCCATGCAGGAACACCGTGTCACAGCCGCCGGTCAGACGTACACGCTTCAGGAACCTTTTTTCGTCCTTGCGACACAGAACCCCATCGAACAGGAGGGCACATATCCGCTCCCTGAAGCTCAGCTCGACCGGTTCATGTTCAACCTCTGGGTCGACTATCCTTCACATGCTGAGGAAATACGCATCGTCAAGGCCACCACGAGCATGGCTCGTCCCACCCCCCGCCGTATCCTGACGGGGAAACAGATCGCGCACTTTCAGGATCTCATACGGAAAGTCCCGGTTGCAGACAACGTGATTGATTACGCAGTCCGCATCACCGCCATGACGCGCCCGAAATCCGGAACCGCCCCGAAATTCATCCGTGACTGGCTCAGCTGGGGGGCGGGGCCCAGGGCATCTCAAAGCCTCATCCTGGGCGCCAAGACGCGCGCCCTGCTCGACGGCCGGCATTCGCCGGACATCGCAGATGTCCGCAAGGTCGCTGGTCCGACGTTGCGCCACCGTATCGTCCCGAATTTCAACGCCGAAGCCGATGGCGTGACCGCGATTGAAATTGTCGACCGACTCCTTCAGGAAGCGGGCTGACAACCGCCTCCGATGTCTGTCCTCCCGTCAATCGAATTCTCGTTTTCCTCTTCACCGCTGTACGCGGCACTGCTCATTCTCCTCGGGGCAGGGTTGTCCTATTTCTTTTACCGTTTCACACTCCCCCCCGTTACGCGCCCCAGGCGGATTGTTCTGAGCGTCCTTCGGGGCACAGCGCTTGCCCTCGTACTCATCCTTCTGCTGGAGCCTGTTCTCCGTACCTCGTTCGTCATCCATCATCCACCTGTCGTGGCAATCCTTGCCGACAGGAGTGCGAGCATGACCATTGTGGACAGGACAGGCAACCGGGCCGAACAGATCAAGAACCTTCTCACGTCCGTCATCCCGGGCGCTATCCCGGCCGGCGTTGAGACAGAGTTTTATTCCTTCGGTACGTCTCTCCGGGGCCCGTTGCGACAGCCCCTGGACACCCTCGGGGATGAGACCACGGATATCGCCGGCGCTTTCCTCGCGCTCGGGCATGAGCGGGAGCGGTTCAACATCCGGGCGGTCATCATGCTGTCGGACGGAATGTACACCGAAGGAGAAAACCCCCTCTACAGGGCCGGCGGACTGGGAATCCCCGTGTTCACCGTCGGCGTCGGCGACACGGCACAGCAGAAGGACGTGCTGGTCTCGCGGATCACCGCAAACGACGTGGTGTACGCCGGAACCACGGCGCCCGTCGATGTCGTCATCAAGAGTTCCGGATACGGCGGCGAAAAAGCCGAAGTGACGCTTCATGACGGGCCCCGGATACTCGACCGGGCTGTTGTTGTGCTTCCGGCGGGAACGGCGGAGGTTTCCGCCCGGCTCTCGTACACGCCTGAAGGAGAAGGGTCACGCCGTTACACGGTGCGCGTTTCCTCCCTTCCGGGTGAATTGACGGCCGCCAATAACCGGCGCCTCTTTGGTGTGAAGGTTCTCAGGAGCACCATGCGGGTTCTGATCCTTGCCGCGGGTCCGAGTCCCGATCTGAGCATCATCCGGGGGACTCTTGCAGAGGACCCAAATATCTCCGTCCGGGCGCTGACGCAAAAACTGGGGGGAGGATACTACGAGGGCGTGCTGACACGGCAGATCATCGACAGTGCGGACT
>DASVIU010000248.1:0-7308 GCA_036386275.1 Bacteroidota bacterium
ATTACCTTGTGATGATCGACGAAGCCCACCGTTGCAACCGTGAGAAAATAGACCACGACTACCCGGAGGAACTGTGAAGAATTGCCTGACGCTGATCGCGCTCTGCTGTTTCGTGCTCCCCATCGCGCACTCCCAGAAGCAGGTGTACCTGGAGGAGATCAGGAAGGCGGCCGACAGAGGGTGGAGTGACAACCCCTCTGTTGTTGCGCAGTGGAAGAAGTCCGCCGAGCCCAACGTCCTCTGGGGATACAACCCCCCGGCCCACCCTGTGTATCTTGCGGCGGTGCTCGGATTCCTGTATGAGCAAACACACGAACGTGTGTACGCGGAACGGGCCGCGCAACTCCTCGGCTCGTACGGCGACCTACGGAATTCGATGCCGAAGGGATACGCCTCCTCGCGCGTGGAGTATGAAGACGGCATCCCCTCCCTCTCCAATTTCTTCTTCCTCCCCCCGTATGTCCGGGCGTATCTCTCCGTGCGGGGGAGCGGCGTGCTTGACGATGCGACCCGCTCGAAAATCGAGGGGGAGATCGCACAGAGCATCGATTTCATATTCCGCCAGCCGGAATGGGGCGCGCACAACCGCGCGATGTTGAGGGCGGAGGCTCTGATGTACGCGACACTGGCGCTCCCGTCGCACCCTCATGCGGCGAAGTGGAAAAAAATGGCGGAGGTCCTCGCCTCCGATAATCTCCGCCACTGGGAGATCGAGGACGCATCGAACTACAACCCGGTCTGGCTCCACGCGCTTTTCTCATTCGCCTCGGCCTCGGGGGACTCCGGCGCTTTTTCATCGTCGATGATGCGGTACTACATGGAGTATTACACGAGACTCATCTCTCCGGCGGGGACGGTCCCCGATTTCGGCGATGCGGGCTGGAACAGCCCCTCCGGGGGGCTCCGTCTGGTGGCGGTCTTCGAAAAAGCGGCTTCAGTCTTCCATGACCCGGGTATGAAGTGGGCGGCGCAATCGGTCTACAACACCGCGAAGCGGAGGGAACCCGTCCTGGGGATCGACGAGGCCTACCACCTCGCGGACGCGTTCCGCTGGTGTGATGATTCGTTTCTCCCCCGCTCCCCTGGAGGGGGGAGCCAGGAGGTGCTGGACGACGTCATCGGGAAGAAGGTGGTCTTCCGGAGCGGCTGGGACTCCTCCGCCACGTATCTCCTCATGGACTACAGGGACGAGGGGGACGGCGGGTGGCTCTCACGGGAGTACCTCCGTCAGACGATCACCGTCGAGGAAGAAAAAATGCATCACGGCCATGCCGATGAAAACAGCATCGTGCTCCTGATGAACAAAGGGTCCGTCCTCCTCCACGACGGCGGGTACCGGGATGCCCTCCCGAGCGGCGAATACGGCGCATGGCGGGCGGACTATTTTCATAACCGGGTCGTCGCGCGGAAGGAAAAAAGGGACAAGAATCAGCGGCTCCTCGCCTTCGTGCAGAACTCGGGAGCGTACCGCAGGGTGCAGACGACGAAAATCGATTTCCTCTCGCTGCATTCCGTGGATATGAGCCGCACGCGGCTCGTGGACGAGGAGCTTGGTTACCGGTGGGACAGGGTGATAACGTGGGTGAGGGACCCGGGGTACTTTATTGTCGTCGACGGGATCAGGGCCCTTCACTCCGGCTATTTCACATTTGCCTCCCTGTGGCACGCACAGCACGTGCTGGAACGGGGGGAGCACTATTACGATGTCGCAACGGACTCCGTCCCCGGGTACCGGTTCCTGCCGAACCAGTCGCTGCTTGTGTACTTCCCCGAGACATACGCGAAGACAGAGGGAGTGGAAGCGGAGCGGCGGCACTGGCAATCCGAGCAGGTCGTCTACCAGACGATTGCGAGCCAGTACAAAGCCGGGGACTGCGAGCTCTTTGTCACGGTCCTCGTCCCGCACGACAGGACCGTGCCGGCACGGTCGTTCATCCCGGAATTCAATCTTATACCCACGTCGGCCCCCTACAGGTCCGTGGCGCTTGAGATAGGCCGGGGGGAAGAAAAGAGATATCTCTACGTGAAACTCGACCTGGAAATGGAAATTGCGCGTGAGAATATCCGTCCCCGGTATCTCTACGATCTCGGCAAAGTCGCCTTCGGCGACTTTGAGACCGACGCCCACTTTCTCTATGCGGAGGTGGGATCCGCGCAGATCCGGTATTCCGCTTCGAACGTGCTGAAGATCCTCCACAGAGGAAGCACGCTGATGGAGGCACTCCCGAACACGCACGGCCTCCAGCCCGACGGAGGGCCGGATAACCATGTCGGGTTCTCGAAGTGGAGATACTGGGAAGACACTCTCCCCATTCACGCTCAAGGAAAATGAAAACAATGACTCTTCACCCCGGTCGCTCGATACGACTGCAGAGGATATGGAAGCACCCCCGTGCTGTCATCATCCCCTTTGATCACGGCTCCTACTCTGGCGTCGTGCCGGGCCTTGAGGATCCTCTTCGCCTCACGGAGCGGATCGCGAAATCGAATGCCGATGCCGTCCTGGTGACCCCGGGTGTTCTCAGGATTATCGCCCCGGCTCTCGGGCGGCTCGGCGTGGTTCTCCGGATCGACGGTGGTCACACCGCGTACGCCACCGCCCCGAGCGACTTTCTTTCGATGCTTACGCCGGAAGATGCTCTGAGGCTCGGGGCCGACGCGGTGATCGTTTTCACGTTCATCGGCATTCCCGACGAGCCCTCCTCTCTGCAGCGGCTCGGCCGGACCGCCGCGGATGCGGAGCTGTGGGGGATCCCGCTGATCGCGGAAGTGCTCGCTCCCGGCTACCTGAACAACCACTTCGGCTCCAGTGTCTTCCCGCGGGGGAAGCGAAACGCGGACATGGTGGAAGAGACGAGGAACGTCTCGCGCATTGCGGTTGAAACGGGGGCGGAGTTCATCAAGACGCGCTACACGGGGGACGTTTCCGGGTTCCGCTCCGTCGTGGAGACGTGTGGTGCGCCGGTGATCGTGGCGGGGGGGCCGAAATTGAACGGTACTGATGCGTCACTCCTGCAGCTCGCCTCGGACTGCATGCGGGCGGGGGCTGCGGGGGTCATATTCGGGCGGAATGTCTGGCAGCACCCGAAAATGGAGCGTCTCATCAACGCGATCTGCGCGATCGTCCACGAAGGGGAGAGCGTACAGTCCGCGCAAAAAATCCTGCGATGATCACCACCGTCACACTCAACCCGATGCTCGACAAGACGGTCGCCGTGGACGCAGTCCGTCGCGGGGCCGTGAGCCGTGCTTCGGGGGTGTCGATGGTTGTCGGGGGAAAAGGGGTCAACGTCTCCCGCCAGCTCCACAGACTGGGGGAGGAGACCGTTGCCACCGGTTTCATTGGCGGGGAAATCGGCTCCATACTGGAGAGGCTGCTGGACGGGGAAGGGATCCCGCACAGGTTCGTCCGTATCGCCGGGATGACACGGGAGGGGGTGACATACCTGGAGCCGGAGGGGACTATGACTTCCGTGTTCGAGCCCTCTCATCCGGTGATCCCGGCCGAGGCGGGGCGCCTTCTGGAGGAATGCCGCACGCTTGCCGGGAAGAGCGACTGGATCGTCTGCAGCGGCAGCTCCCCCTCGCCCGCCGCCGATGATGTTTTCCGCATGATCGTTGCGGATTGCCGTTCGCGGGGAATCCCGGTGGTCCTCGATTCGTACGGCAACGCGCTCGCGCGCGGGGTGGAGTCCGTTCCCGATTTCCTGAAGCCGAACAGGGAGGAATTCGAGCAGACATTCGGCACGCGGCTCTCGGGCGGGTCCGATATGATCGCCGCGGCACGACGGTTGGTTGCGCTGGGTGTCCGGTACTCGCTCATCACCGACGGCCCCCGCACCTTCGCGGCGGCCTGCGCCGACGGGGCGTGGATCGTGACTCCCCCGGCCGTGGAGAGCGTCAACCCGACCGGTTCGGGAGACAGCATGATCGGAGGAATACTGTACGGGCTCAGGCAATCCTGGCCGTTCGCCGACTGCCTGGGGTTCGGCGCTGCGGCCGGAGCGGCGAATGCCCGGGTCCGGGAGGTCGCGCAATCTTCGCGTGAGGAGATCATGTCGCTCCTCCCCGGCGTCACCGTTCAACGCGTATAGGTAGACCTGTGCCCAATCGCTTCCTTCGTGCTCTCAGCCTCGAGCCCTGCGACCGGGTCCCCTTTGTTCCGGCGGTGTACGAGCACAAGGCCTGGTTCGTCGGCAGGACTCCCTCGGAAGTCTGCCGCGACGGTTCGCTCCTCCTTCGTTCCGTCCTCGCGGAATACGAGGCTCTCCGGGCGGATGCGATCGTCGTGGGCATTGACGTGTACAACGTCGAAGCGGAGGCCTGCGGATGCGCCGTGACGTACTTCAATCCGCCGGACCCCTCTATCCCGTCTCTCGCTCCCGGCTCGGAACTGATCACGGGAGATCAGCTCCCGGCGGGGCTCGTCGTCCCCGATCCGCTCTCCGCGGGAAGAATGCCCCTGATGCTCGATGTGACAGAGGGGGCAAGGAGGGCGATAGGGGACGATGTCGAGGTCATGGGAGCGCTTTCGGCTCCCTTCAGTCTCGCGGCGTCGCTCATGGGCGCGGCGAACCTCTTCATGGCGATGGCGGCGGAACCAGCCACGGCGCACAGGGTGATCGAATTCGCAACGGACGTCGTGATTGCATACGGATTGGCCTACGCGAATCGGGGACTGCACGCTGCGTTGTTCGACTCGCAGGCTTCGCCCGGACTTATCTCCCCCCGGTCGTACAGGGAGTTCGTCCTCGGGCCGACGCAGCGGGTGGTCCGCGAGCTCACAAGGGGCGGGATGAAGTATGTTCCTCTTGTCATCGGGGGAAACACGGATCCGATCGTGGAGGCATACCTTGAAACGGGGGCAAACTACATACTCTGTGACGAAGGGGGATCGGTGAAAAGTTTCCTCCCTGCGTGCAGGGGGGCGCGCCGCGCTTTCAGGAGGAACATTCCCGCGGCGTTCCTCCTTTCGGCCTCCCTTGCTGAAATTGGCGGAAGGGCGCGGGAAGAAATCGCCTCCGCCGCCGGCTTTGAGGGTTTCATACTCGGGACCGGTATTGTGCCTTACGGCATCCCGGCTGAAAAGATCCTCGCCCTCCGCCCGGCACTCTGAACCAAATCAACAACAACTGAAAAATTTTTACAGGACCCCAGATGCCCACACTTCGCGAACTCCTCTCGTCGATCAGGAAGATCGAACACACCCCCTCCGGCCCGCTTGTCGAAATGACCGTGGCGCGGGCGCTCCTCTCACTCTCTCCGGGAGCAGCCATCGGAGCTTCCCCCGGGCTTGCCGCACCCGCCGGTACGATACGCGTGGCGGTCGTTCCCCCTACCGTCCAGCCCGGTTCCATTCACCCGGGGCTTGCAGGGAAGTCGGGGTGGATGATGGTTCGGGTGAAAGAGGGGGTCGAAATCCTGACCGACAAGGAGCATCTTCTCTACGGGCTCTTCACGCTCATCGAAGAGGAATTGCATAACAGCGACGCTGCCTCCTACCGCGAGGGACGGATACTCGTCACCGCATTCCCCGAAGTGCGGCCTGTCTTCGATCTCTTCCTCACACAGTGGGGGCGCACGGTTCGTAACTTCAACCGTGAGGAGCATATCCGGACAATGGCCCGGATGGGGAACTCCCATGTCGAAGTGAACGGTCTCGCCTTTCACGTCCCGTTCGAAAGGGGGCCGAAAGGGGAGCTCCTCCATCGCTTCTACACGTACGCGCCGGCACTGGACCAATTTGTCACGAGCCGCCTGAACAAGGGGTTTTACGACGATGACTACCTGCAGGCGAACCTGAACTATCTTAAGACAAACGCGGATCTTGCCGAAAAGTACGGTTTGACCCCGGGGATCGTCTGCTTCGAACCGAGGTCCGTTCCCGACGGGCTCCTGGAGCGATATCCGGTCCTGCGCGGCGCGCGCGTGGATCACCCGATGCGGAGCTTCCACCCCCGCTACAACCTCTCCGTGGCGCACCCCGTGGTGCTGGAGCACTACGCCGAGATGATGGAGAATCTGATGAAGGAGGTCCCCCGCCTCGGGTATATGTCCATCTGGTCCAACGACAGCGGCGCCGGATTCGAGTACACGAGTTCCCTGTACGTCGGAAGGAACGGGGGAGGGTACCTGGTCCGGGAATGGCTCGCGGCGGGGGACATCGCCGCCGCTGCGGCGTTCAACCTGGTCCGCTTCATGAAGACTCTCCGCGACGCGGGACGCAGGGTCAATCCCGCATTCCGCACACTCATAAGGCTCGAACCCTTCTGGGAGGAGCTCGACCATATCTGGAAGCTTCTCGAGGACGGGCTTGATGTCGAGGTGTCATCGCTCCTGACGAGGGGATGGGAGCTCTCGTACAAACATCCGAAATACCAGGAAGTCCCCCAGATCCATGGCACGGCCCTCTTCAACAGATTTGCCGATTCGGAGAAGCCCGTCATGCAGGAGCTCGTGAGGAAGGGCTCGCGTGCCGACATCTACTTCGTCCCGGAAATACTCGGAAACCACGAGCCGCTCATGGGGATACCGTTCCCCCGTCTTGTGCACGAGAAACTCGCGGCGATGGCGAAAGCGGGGGTGGAGGCGGCCGCCTACCAGGGGGGGCCGACACCGCCGTCGTTCGTGCCGTACAATATCAACCAGGAGGTGGTCCGCGAATTCCAGTTCGAGCCTTCGGTGGATATCGCCGCGTTCATGAAACGGAAGGCGCGCGAGTGGATCGGGGAGAATCTCGCCGCCGATCTCGTGAACCTCTGGGAGCTCTCGGATGAGGCGTTCCGGTGCTTCCCGATCCCGATCTGGATCTATGCGGGGTGGGGGGTCTGGTACCGCCTGTCCATCCGCCCGATCGTCCCGAACATCGAAGCGATCCCCGAAAAGGAGCGGGAATACTACGAGAATTTCCTCCTCGCGACGACGCACAACCGGACGCGCGTTGATTTCCGCTACGACGTGGGTTTCGATCTCATTGAACCGGAACGGGCATGGACCGCGCTCGCGCACATGGACGAAGACCTCCTCCCCACGATGAAGAAGATACTCGACCTGCTCGCGCTCATGGAGCGGAAGGCGTCCTCGCCGGCGGAGAAGGCTGTGGTGGAGGACCAGCGTGACAGGATGGTCGCACTCAAGTGCTGGTACAGGACGGAGAGGAATGTCACGGCATGGGTGGCGGGCGTGCATGGATACATCGAGTCGAAGGACGAATCGTTCAGGAAGAAATGCCGTGCCCTCCTGAAAGAAATGGTCCTTGATGAAATCGCCAACACGCAGGACCTGATCCACCTCTGGGAAACCGCGAAG
>DASVIU010000249.1:0-2235 GCA_036386275.1 Bacteroidota bacterium
GAAAAATGTTTTACGTACGCCGGTCATACAGTCGGACCGTAGCCTCCTTTCATGTGTCCGGTGTCTTCTCCTTCGTGCGCGGCGACTCCGCGGCGAAGGCGGCCCGGACCCTTTCGAGATCCCCGGGAGTGTCCACGGCAATGCTCTCGTGCCTGGTAACGACCGCGTGAAGTGCGTGACCGTGCTCGAGGATCCTCAGTTGTTCCAGGTGTTCGGCCAGTTCGAGAGGTGTCTGAGTCATTGCCGCAAACGCCAGGAGAAACTCCCGCCGGAAAACATAGAGGCCGATATGCCCGTACACCGGAAAGGTTGCGATGAGCTCCTCCGGGGTGATCCCCTGGCCGTACGGAACAGCCGCACGCGAAAAATAGAGACATCGGCCCGCCCGGTCGAGCAGAACCTTCGGCAGATTGGGATTGCCCAGTTCCGCCACAGAGCGGATCCGCCGGACGAGCGTTCCGGCGGTGATCGACGGATCATCAAGCAGAGGCCTGATCGCCTCGTCGATCATTGCGGGAGGGATCAGCGGTTCGTCCCCCTGCACATTCACGATGAACTCCGTCCCGGTCAGCGGGCGCGCCGCCAGGGCGATCCTGTCCGACCCGCTCCTGACGTCCGTCGGTGTCATGACGGCTTCCCCGCCATGCGACCGCACCGCCGAGGCGATCCGCTCATCGTCAGTCGCGACAAGCACGGCGTCCACGAGACGTGCGCTGGCTGCGCGCTCCATCACGTGCACGATCATCGGCTTCCCCGCGATAAGCGC
Organism: Bacteroidota bacterium; assembly: GCA_036386275.1. Classification (GTDB taxonomy): domain Bacteria; phylum Bacteroidota; class Ignavibacteria; order UBA10030; family UBA6906; genus Fen-1273. Next base: position 767 of record DASVIU010000249.1, read on the forward strand.
GAGGGGCTTGCCGGGGAAGCGCTGCGAGCCGTACCGTGCAGGAATGATCGCGACAGTCCGTGTCCGGGCCGGGTGGCTCATCGGTCGCCGATCACTCTGGGGACGCGGAAGAATTTCTCTGTTTTCGCTGGAGCGTTCTTCAGGGCCTCCTCACGGTCAAGTCCGGGCCGGAGAGTGTCGTCCCGGAACACATTGCCCAGTTCGATCACGTGCGAAAGCGGGTCAACGTTCTCCGTATCAAGAGAATTAAGCTGCTCCATATAGGTCAGGATCTCGTTGAGCTCCGACGCGAGTTTACGCTTCTCCTCTTCCGTGAAGGAGAGCTTTGCGAGAGAGGCAACATGCTCAACGTCCTGAATCGAAATTGCCATACGTCATCCCTGATCGATATAGTGCCGCGCGATCACTGCGTGGACATCCTGCATGAGCCGCAATTCGGCGTCCTTGCCCGCCCCTTCGGGCAGGGGAATGGGGGCGTCAAGCACCAGTTCAACAGTCCCGGGCCTGACGCTCACAGAATGTTTGGGGAGAATTGAGAAACTCCCGTTCACCGTGAGAGGAACGACCGGAATTCCCGCCTTCAGTGCCAGATTGAACGCTCCCCGCTTGAATGGCTGGAGTTTTCCGTCGAGCGTCCGGGTTCCCTCCGCATACATGAGAACCGATGCGCCGCGGCGGATCTTCTCCACCGCCTCTTCCAGGCTCCTGACGGCGTCGCTTCCGCGTCCCCTGTCGATGCCGATGTACGAACCGTACCTGAGTCCCCACCCGAAGAAAGGGATGATGTCAAGCTCCTTCTTGTAAATGATCCGGATCTGGTCGGGGATTCCCGCAAGTATCGCCGGAATGTCGAACATACTTGCATGGTTCGACACGTACACATAGTTCCGCGAGAAGTCCACCTTGTCGAGTCCGCGCACCGTCACGCGTACGCTGCAGACGCCGAGCACCGTCCGTGCCCATCCCCGGGCGATTGCATGAAACACCCGTCCCCGCTTCCGGTCCACCCAGATGAGGAGGAGTTCCGCGATCGCGCTTGCGATCGAGATGAGAGCGGCGGAGAAGAACCGGATCGCACCCATGTCGTCGCCTCTCAGGGATGGCCATGCTCGAGGGCACGGATTCGCTTTGCTATCGGGGGATGACTGTAAAACAAAAACTCCACAAACGGATGGGGCTCCGGATCTGCCAGATTCATGTCCGACAGTTTCCGGAGAGCCGCAACGAACGCATCGCGCTTCCCCGTTGTGCGCACGGCATAGGCATCGGCCTGACGTTCGTGATGTCGCGAGATCATGTTGCCGATGGGAGACGTCAGGAGGCCGAACAGCGACAGCCAGATTGCCAGAAGGGGCAACGCGGCGAGATCGGTCATGGAAGAGAAATGAAACGCCGCCACCGACCATTCGTACAGCCGGGCTGCGAGGTACAGTCCGGCGAATGTTGACACTGTCCCGGTCAGGATCCCC
>DASVIU010000250.1:0-2057 GCA_036386275.1 Bacteroidota bacterium
GTGCGACCCTTTTGTTCGCACAGCAGGAACGGCTCTCCGTGCAGGTGTTCTCTGGGGGAAGCAACATCATTTTCGCGGACGAGGGATTCGACGGGGTCGTGCTGAACGTCGCTCTCCGCGGGTTCCACGCGGAGGAATCGCGGGACGATGCGGTCCTGACCGTCGGTGCGGGGGAGCCATGGGACAGCGTCGTCGAGCGGGCGGCCGTGAAGGGATGGGGGGGGATTGAATGCCTCTCCGGAATCCCGGGGTCGACAGGGGGGACTCCCGTCCAGAACGTGGGGGCGTACGGACAGGAGGTGGGGGAGACACTCACCTCCGTCCGCGCGTTCGATCGACGCACACTCAAGGAGAGGGAGTTCCCGCGCGACGAGTGCGGATTCGGATACAGAGAGAGCCGGTTCAAGGGGTCCGATGCCGACCTGTTTATTATCACCGAGGTGCGCATTCGCCTGAAGAGAAACCTGCAGCCGGAGATTCGCTATCCCGAGCTCGCCCGGGAACTCGAAAGTAGAGAGACGGAACGCCTTACGCCCGCTGCTGTCCGCGCCGCCGTTATCGCACTGAGGCGGAGGAAGTCGATGGTGATCGACGCGGCAGACAAGAATACCCGGTCAGCCGGTTCCTTTTTTACAAACCCGGTTGTCACGAAGAAATTTTTTGACGTGAAGCTGAAGGGGGTCCCCATCCCCGCATTTCCCGTTCCCCGGGGAGTCAAGCTTTCCGCGGCGTGGCTCGTGGAGCACTCGGGGTTCCCGAAGGGGTTCCGCATGGGGGGAGCGGGGATCTCGGAGCACCATGCCCTCGCGATCGTCAACCGCGGAGGAACCACGGCGGATGTGATGGCGCTGGCAGGTGAAATAGAAGAACGGGTCTACGGAAAATTCGGGATACGACTCCAGAGGGAACCCGTTGTCGTCCGGTACAAACCTTGATTACGCCTGAGAGCGGCGTGAACATACAGGCGGTCATATTTGACTTCGGGCGGGTCATAAGCGATTTCGATATCGGGAAGTTCGTCGCGCGCGCCGCACACTTTTCGACTCTCTCCGCGGCCGGGCTGAAGGAAACGATGGCGCAATCGATGCAGATGGCCGACCGCTATGAGACGGGGCTGATGACGTCCCGGGAGTTTTACTCGAACGTGTGCAGGATAGCTTCCCTGACAATGTCAGAACAGGAGTTCGTCAGGGCGTACACGGACATATTCACGCCGAAACCTCTTACGCTTGCCCTTGTCAGGCAGCTCAAGGGGCGGTACAGGCTCGGACTCCTCTCGAACACCAGTGAGTGGCATTTTGAGTTCGGCATCAAACCGGTCGCGATCTTTCCTCTTTTTGACGCCGTGACGCTTTCCTTCGAAGTCCATGCGATGAAGCCGGACCGGAGGATATACGACGATATGCTCGCGAAGCTGGCTCTCCCGGCTGAGGCCTGCGTGTACATCGACGATATCGCGGAAAATGTGGCGGCAGGACGCGCGCTCGGAATGCACGGGATCCACTACACAACGCACGAGAGACTGATCGAAGACCTGGCGACGGCCGGAGTGGAAATTCCACAACACTGAGAGGAGATCATGCCAACATTCGTCCCCGCTCCCACGCGCATCGAAGCGGCCGGGAACAAGCCCAAGATCATAGAAGAGTTCATCGGCAGGGTGAATTCCGGGACGACAGGGGTGAGCATCGCCCGCATGAAGAGCCCGCCGGGATGGGTCGAACCCCCCCAGACGCCGCTGTTCGACGAATACACGCTCGTACTCAACGGCATGCTCCGTGTTGCGCACGGATCCGGCGACATCGACGTGCAGGCCGGACAGGCGGTGGTCGCCCATAAGGGGGAGCGGGTCCAGTATTCCTCCCCGGGTCCGGAGGGGGCCGAATACATTGCCGTGTGCCTCCCGGCATTCTCTCCCGACACCGTCAGGCGCCAGGCATGAGAATCGTCAGGAGCCTTGCCCGAACTCAAATCTTCGCTGCGGCGGCGTTCCTCTCTGTAGCAGCGCTCGAGAGCACCTCCGCCCAGACACACCGGACCACGACGCTCCCCGCGAA
>DASVIU010000251.1:0-2189 GCA_036386275.1 Bacteroidota bacterium
GAATACGAGCGGCGTCTGAAAAAGTCGAATGCGATGGACTTCGACGACCTTTTGCTCAAGCCGCTGGACCTTTTTGCACATCATAAGGACGTCCTCGAGCGCTACCAGTACAGGTTCAAGTACCTCCTGGTGGACGAGTACCAGGACACCAACAGGGTCCAGTACCGCCTCCTCCGCGAGCTCGCAGGACTTCATCACAATATCTGTGTCGTCGGGGACGACGCGCAGAGCATCTATGCATTCCGGGGGCCCGATATACGGAACATACTCGATTTTGAGAAGGACTACCCCGACTGCAAGGTGTTCCGGCTTGAGGAGAATTACCGGTCGACGCAGACAATACTCGCCGCGGCGGACGGGATCATACGCCACAACATCGACCAGATTCCAAAGAAGCTCTGGACTTCCAATGCATCCGGAGACCTGATCACGCTCCAGACATGCGAAGACGACAGGGATGAAGGCTACAAAGTCGTCTCCGCGGTCCAGGAAGAATCCCAGCGAAGGAAGCTGGATCTCAAGGATTTTGCTGTCCTGTACAGGACCAATGCGCAGTCCCGATCGATCGAAGACGCCCTGCGGCGAAACGGGATCCCGTACATCATCGTCGGGGGAGTGGCGTTTTACAAGAGAAAAGAGATAAAGGACATACTGGCCTATCTGAGCGTCCTTGCCAACCCTGCGGATACGGAGAGCCTCCTGCGAGTGATCAATGTCCCGGGAAGGGGAATAGGCGACACCACGATCGGGAAGATCCGGTCCCTTGCCGACGGGCACCGGATCCCCCTGCTGGAATTCCTCCCGTCGAGTCACCTGGAAGGAGTCATAGCAGACCGGACGTTGAAATCCGTCCGGCAGTTCCATGCGCTTCTCATGAAGTACATCCGTCTTAAAGAAGAGATTTCCGTGGGGGAGCTGGCCCGTGCGCTTGTCGATGAAATCGGCGTCCTCCAGGACCTCAAGGAAGAAAACACGTCGGAGTCGCTCAACCGGAGGGAGAACATACAGGAACTTGTCTCGGCGCTGACGGAATTCAGCGAGAAGCAGCCGGAGTCGAACCAGGAAGCGAAGCTGGAGGATTTCCTGGCCGAGGTCTCCCTCGTCTCGGACCTGGACACCGCCGATTTCGGACACAACGCCGTCACGCTCATGACTCTCCATGCCGCCAAGGGGCTGGAGTTTCCGGTGGTGTTCATCACCGGACTGGAAGAGGGGCTTTTTCCCCTCGGGGGAGCCGACAGCGACCGGAAGGAACTGGAGGAAGAGAGACGCCTGATGTACGTCGGCATCACGCGTGCAAAACAGAAACTGTATCTTTCGTGGGCCGTCTCACGATACCGGTTCGGCGAGCTTTCCCATTCGTCCAAATCCCGATTCCTCGATGAAATCGACGCATCCCTCCTCCGCCCGGAAGGGAGTAACAGGCCCCGGTCAACCCCCTATCGCCGGGCGGCCGTCCCCGGAATGCACACACCTGCGGCGCGCAAACCGAAGACGGCTCCCGATGATTCTCAGAAGTACTTTTCCGACGTGACCCCCGAGTACGAGAACGAATCGCAGGAGGCATTCCAGGTAAAGGTGGGATCGCGCGTCGTGCATGAATCCTTTGGCAACGGACGGATTCTTGCGCTCGACGGAAGCGGGGACAACACCCGTGCGGTGGTGGACTTTGTCAGTGTCGGGCGTAAGAACCTCATGCTGAAATATGCCAACCTTCGTCCGCAATAACTCCCCCCCGAATTATGATTGACCTGATCATCCGGGCCGCGCAGGTCACGTTAAGGCGGATCGAGAGTCTCTACCTCTACGCGCGCCAGATCTGGCGCAAGTTGAAGGAGGACGATATACTCTTCCTGGCCTCCGGACTGGCATTCAACGGGATACTCACACTGCTTCCCATGCTGTTTCTCTCGGCGGCCGTTGTGGGGACGCTTCTGAATTCTGAGGCCGCTAGCCTCGACCAGGTGAACGATTTCCTCGATGCCCTCTTCCCCCAGCAGCCGTATGCTGAGGAGATCAAGGCGTCCGTCAGGTCTGTGGTCTCGGAGATCATTACCTATCGCCGCTCCATCGGCATGGTGGGGCTGCTGGTGCTCCTCTGGACCGTCACGTCGATATTCGACGCCGTCCGGACCGTGCTTCACAGGATCTACGAGCTGAAGAGAACCCGGGGCCTGCTCTCCAGCCTC
>DASVIU010000252.1:0-9984 GCA_036386275.1 Bacteroidota bacterium
GCCGAGATCTGCTCGTCGTATTCCACGAGGTCCGGCGTCCGTTTCACGCGCCGGTACTCGTTGATGAACGTATTGCGCATGATCCTGTACAGCCACGCCTTGGCGTTCGTCCCTTGCTCGAATTTGTCGAAGAACCTGAACGCCTTCAGAAAGGTTTCCTGCAGCAGATCATTCGATTCTTCCCGGTTGCCCGTCAGGTACATTGCATATCCGTACATGAGATCCATGAACGGCAGCATTTCCTTGTTGAACAATTCTTGCTTCGTCTCTCTGGGAGCAGTCATCCACGTCCTCTTTGGTTCTCGACGTCTATCAGTTTGTGGCGGTTTGCGGAGTGTTATCTACGATATAGACGTTTTGTACGATTAAATTATAATGTTCTCGGCTGGAATTGTCAAGTGAAATCGTTAAAAAAATCTGTCAGTTTGCGATATTGATATGATGCAACGATCTTCAAAAGGGGGCGCATAGTTCCCCTTCCCCCCTTCCCGCAACAGAGGTTGAATCCCGCTAATGTATTGTGGAGAAAGCGGTTACAGGCGGGATATTGAAAGTCGACTATTTCTTTTCACCCGATGATTCCTCGGGGGGGAGATGGAGACCCTTTTTCAAAACCGAAAGTACCTCTGTGGACGATTCGTGGGATTCCATTTCGCGGAGCAGTTGATCAAATTCCGGGTCCTTCCAGTCGAGGACAGCCGCCACCGCAGCTGCTCGAATATCCGCATCGGGATCCGAGAGAAGAACTTTCAGCTTTCCCCTGGCGGAAGCAGAATCCTTCCCTCCGGTCCCCAGAACGGACACAGCCATCCTCCGAACATCCTCCTCATACCGCCGGTCCGTGAATGGCAGGGCAAGACTGATACCGCGGGGGTTGTGTGTGACGCCGAGGGCGGACAATGAGGAGACACGGAGCAGACCCCTGTATGACTCACGGGCAAGAAGCTCGCGCGCGACATCAAAGGCCCTGGCGGTATCAACGGAGCACAACTCGCGGAGAGCAGTCGAGGAAACGAGGTAGCTCGAGTCATTTCGTGCCAACGAGTCGAGCCTTGCGCCGATTTGACTCTCCTTGAAATTCGAAAGGTGGCGCGCGGCGGTGTTTCGCACGAATGATTTGGGATCCCTTGTCGCCCGAATGAATATATCCGCCGTGGAGTCGTTCCTGATTTCGGCAAGTGCAGTAAGTGCCGATTCCCTTACCCCCCAGAACGGGTCGGCTGATACCGATCCGGCCAGGGCGTCCCTCGCGCCGGGATCGTTCCCATACTCCGCGAGCGACCTGGCGGCAGTGATTCTGTCCGCAATATCAGCCGCGTGACTGAGCTGATAGATGTACTCCTGTTCCGTCTTCGGGAATACCATTTCCTTGAGCAGCCGGTATCCCTTGTCGGCGATGACCATGAGCGGGGGGCCGTCGAGTCGCATCAGGAAATTCTCCTCTTTCCCGCTGACCCAGAACGTCCGGGTTGTCTTTCCCGATCCCGTTGTACATTCCACCACAAGGGGAAATCGGAAGTATGCCGTCAGGCTGTCGATCTGCTGGGTCTGCTCCACGCTGAGGCGCAACAGGTGGGTGCTGTCATCCCACGTTTTTGTCACTTTCAGTTTCGGGAAACCCGCTCTGAATACCCATTGGCGAAAGAACCACTCGAGGCTCTGTCCCGTCGCATCCTCGAGTGCAAGGCGGAACTCATCAGTCTCCGCGGAGGCGAACTGATATTTTGCCAGGTAGGAATGAAGGCCGCGCATGAAAGCTTCATCACCCAGAAGGTTGCGCAACATGTTCAGCACCCACCCTCCCCGGGCGTACAGGTTTGCGGGATGGCTGTCGTGACTCACGATCGGCTTTCGTCCCAGCATCCGGTCGGTGCCCCTCACGGCCAGGGACGCCTGGATCATCTCGTACTGGAAGTCATCCTCCCCCTTTGTGAATTCCGTCCAGAGCGTCTCACAGTACGTCGCAAATCCCTCATTCAACCAGAGGTGTGTCCAGTCACGCGCGGTTACGAGATCTCCGAACCACATATGGGCAAGCTCGTGCGCAACAACCGGATCGGAGGGAAAATCGAGCGCGGCCCTCGAATCCACCACGCACGCATCGTTGAGGGTCACCGCCGTGGTGTTTTCCATCCCTCCCCACATGAAATCGTCGATGATGATCTGGTCGAACTTTTCCCAGGGGAAGGGGACGCCGGTTGTCGTCTCGAAAAACCGTATCATCGCGGGGGTCCGGCCGAATGTCTCTCCCGCCTTTGCCGTATCCTCCGGGTACATGTAATACGCAAGGGGGATATTCCGGTACTTCCCGCGGAGGACCGCATATCGTCCCGCGGCAACCATGATGAGGTAGGTCGAGTGAGGCTTCGATTCGACCCAGTGGAACGTCTTCGTGTTTTTCTTTCGGTCGTACGATTCGCTTGTAAGCCGCCCGTTGGAGACGAGCGTCCAGTCCGCCGCGACTGTTCCGATCACCTCGGAAGTCGCCTTGTCGTTCGGGTAATCATAACACGGGAACCAGTACCGGTTGTCCATGTCCTCCCCCTGGCTCCAGATCTGGTCATGCCTTCCTCCCCCGCTGTCTGCGTAGACGAAGTACAGCCCCTTCGCGGGACTGCATGCATAGTCGATGCTCACGGCGAGCGTTTCTCCGAAGGCATACGTCCTGTCCAGCCGGATGGAGAGCCACGGGCTCCTTTCGTGAAATTCGAGCGCCCTCCCCCCGGAAAGCCTGACGGCGTTTATCTCCATATTCACCGCGTCGAGAAGGACGGAATCGAGAGGTCCCGACAGGGGCGTCAGGCGGATCGAGACGTTCCCCGAGACTTTCTTCGCCCGGTGGTCGAATGACAGCTCGAGCCGGTAGTGAAGCGCGTGGAATTCACGGCTGCGGCGGGCGCTGCTGTCAGGCCGGAAGAGCGTCTGCGTGGACGCCGGAACTGTGAGGAAGATCGCGGCTGCGAGAATCGCCGGAGGGAGGCGGAGAGTCATGAAACTCCTCAAGCTATAAAATAGACCCGCCGCTCCGCATTATTACTGCCGAGCGGCGGGGGGTGCTAATTTTGAGGTTGCTTCGTGGCGCCGGCTTGCTTCGTGGCGCCTCCGGCGCCACTCGCAATGATAGCCACTCGCAATGACTTATTTGCAGCTGATACGCTCCCTAGCTTTGCGCGCGTCCTCGTTCTTCGGGTCGAGCCGGAGGCACTTGCCGTATTCACTGCATGCCTCCTCAACGAGTTTCCTGTTCCCCTCGTTGTCCCCCTCCACGCGCATCAGGACAAGCCCTGTCCCCAGCCAGAAATGGCCGACCGCAAGGCCGGGTTCGAGCGCCACGGTCTTCCGGAAGTGGGCCACGGCTTCCCCCTTCTTCCTCATGTTCTCTTCCTGGACGCCGGTCGGTTCGAGAAGTTGCAGCATGGCCTGCCCCCACATCAGGTGGATGGTGGAGTTCTCGATCCCCGCCCCTGTTGCCTTGCGGAAGCTGTCGATTGCTTTGTTATACTGCTTATCCCTGAAATAGAGCTGTCCTTTTTGAAGGTATGCCTCACCCGCTTCGCCTTTGTGCTTTTCGACGTCCGTGCCGATAATCGCGAGGACCGTGTCGTACTGCGCAACGGCATCGTCAAGGGAGTCGACCTGCGCATAGTACCGCCCGAAGTTCAGGTGACCGGAAAGAAAATCCGGCTTCAACTCGAGGGAACGGACAAGGAGCTGCCGGCAGCGGGGCCAGTTCTTTAGTGCCATGTAGCAGGCGGCCCCGTTTACGTACGCGCTCAGCGAGCGAGGATCGCAGACGATCCTCTTCTCAAACATCCCGGCGGCATGTTCGTAATCATGGCGTTTCATGTAAATGAAACCGAGAGGGAAGTAGACCTCGCAATTCGACGAGTCGGCTTTCACCGCTTCCAGGAGCACCTGCACAGACTCCTCTTCGCGACCGACGCTCTGCAATGCCGCCCCGTAGTCGCCAAGGTCTTCAGCATTCAGCTTGCCGTGACGCTTCAGCCCCGCAAACGCCGCCAGAGCCCCGTTCCAGTCCTTGGTTTTTGTGAGTGACCGCGCGAGGACGCGCCAGATCTCCGCGTTCGCAGAATCAAGTTTCAGAGAAGTTTCTGCCGCCTTTGCGGCATCGGGGAAATCCTCGCCGCCGAACAGCGTCCGGGCGTACATCGCCCAGCCTTCGACGGACTTCGGCTGCAACTGCGTAAGCTTGTACAGGGGACGCACTGCATTGTGGTACTGCTTGGCGAGCACGTATGTGCGGCCGATCTCGAGGTAAGGCTCCGGAAGCGTCGAGTCGATCGCCACGACACCGTCCCATTCTTTCACCGATTCAACGTATTTCTTCTCCTTGAAGTACACCCGGGCGAGCTTGGCGCGGGTCACGATGTTCTTCGGTTCCAGCTCGATCGCCTTCTGGTAGTTCGACTCGCCAAGGACATACACGTTTTGCTTGAGGTACGCGTCACCCAGAAGGACGTACAGCGAAGGATTGCCCGGCGCCGATTCCTTCGCGCGGGAAAGCTGGATGATCGCCGCATCCACCGAGTCCGCCGCGAGCAGCGCCTTTCCGAACCCTTCACTTATGGATATGTCCTTCGGAGCCAGCTTGCCGGCCCGGCGGAACTGGGCGAGCGCCCCGGCGTTGTCCTTTTTCTCGAGGAGAGCATAGCCAAGCAGCCCCAGGGCCTCGACGTTTTCGTTGTCGCGCTCAATGGCCGCCTGGAGGTAACCGACCGCTTCATCGGCATGGTGACGGGCAAGGGCAATTGCACCCAGGTAGCAATTCGATTCGGAGGGCTTCCGGCCTGCCTTGACCGCATCCTTGAAATTTGTAATCGCCGTGCCGGTGTCGCGCAGGGCAAGCGCCTGTTTCGCTTTTTCGAACGGGTCCTGTGCGTACGCCGAACCTATGAGCAAAAAAGCTGCGAGGAGGAAGAGGAGCGATTTCATTCTCAGTTGACCTGCTGTGATGTGAGGTGAACCAGCCGCACCGGCATCGTGGCCGGTACCAGCCCGTCGTTTTGAAACACTTTCTGACCCGCCGCGCTCGTCAGGTACGCGATAAACCCCATGCTAACGTCCTGTTCAATATTGCGGGTATACACATAGACCGGGGCGATCACCGGGTAGTATCCCTGGTAAACGTACGCCGGGTGGGGCGAATAATATGCTCCGGGAGCATATGTCGAATCAGGACGCATCGCGCGTGACGCAAGATCAATGACGTTCACCCCCGCTTCATTCCCTGTGAGCCAGTTGAGCCCGAGGATGCCGAGAGCACCCGGAGTGGCGCTGACGTACGAGAGAAGTTCTTTGCTCGCGGGGAACGCTCTGGCCGCGGGGTCGAACCCTCCCCCCCCGAGGATGCTCTTGCGGAACACCTCGTTGACGCTCGAATTGACTCCGCCTACTGCGAGCTCGATCATCATGCCGCGCTTGCCGGGCCAATGCGTGATCATCCCACTGAATATCGTGTCGAGCTCGCCGACCCGGAGTTGCGTCACGGGGACACCCTTGTGGGCGATGACCGCCACAGCCGACCGGGCGACGAGATACTCCTGTATCGAGACTTTTGCGGCGGCGAGGGCGTCGCGCTCCTCCTTGTTGAGCTCCCGGGCGCAGACGATAGTCCTGATGCTGTCGGCGGCGAATTCCGCGATGATCTCGCGGGCCCCTGCATCACGGATCGACACTTTCGCGTCGGTGTAGAGACTCATGAACTCCCGGATCTCGTGTTGCATCACCGGGAGGAGGGCTTCATCGCACCCGAGTCGCAATGACCCCTTTGTCAGCGACGTCGATCCGGGCTCTTTCCCCCCGCAGCCTTCGATGAGAAGGATCGTCAGAAGGAACGTGCCGGCAACAGCCAGAAGGTGCTTCATGAGTCCTTCCTCTCCGGCCGCCGAAAATAAGCGACCGTAAACCTGTAAGCACCGTAAAGAAATATGACCGCCCCCGCCGCGAGGCGAAACTCTCCCGAAATTGCGGCGTTGGTGAGGACCCCCGTCATGACAAGAATCCCCGCCAATGCAACAGCCGCGGCGAGGATCATGACTGTGAACCGAACGATCCGTTCGACCGTCATATGTAACAAGCGCGGGGAAGCGATGCGAGCCCTCCCCGCACAGAGTCTTTTCCTTCAGTTTACTTCTTGTCCGCGAGCCTGAACTTGAACGGCACCGAGACCCACACCGAGACCGGCCCGTTATTCATGTACGCCGGGGTGAACACGAACTGCTTCGCCGCTTCGATTGCGGGTTCGTTGAAGATCTCGGCATCGCTTTTCATGATCAGCACCTGTTTCGCTTTCCCTTCCTTGTCGACCCAGATCTTTACCCAGACTTTCCCCTCGAGTCCCGCACGCATCGCGAGCTCAGGGTATTTCGGCTCCACCTTCTTCACAACGACAGGTTCCTTTTCCACCGCCACGAAGTCAGCGGGAGGGGTATCGTCGTCGATCCTGATATCCTGCTGGACCGCGACTTCCCCGGCACCTGTTGCGTCGCCGATCGGCGCGACCGCCTGGCTCATCTCGGTCTGCGTGGCCAGGGTCTGATCCGCACTCACCTCCGCATCGGGAACCGGCACGGGCGCGCCGACGCTCGGCTTCGCCGTTGGGGCGGAGAGCGAGACCGGAGGCGGCGTGTTGGCGGCCGCAATCGACGGTGGCGGGCCGAGGTCGCTGTACTTCAGCAGCCTGACCATCACCATCGGCGGTTCCTCGCTCCCGAGGAGTCCGGTGATGTAGTACGAGCCAATAATGGCCGCGTGAATGGCGATCGCGATGCCGAGACCCCACCAGCGATATTTGAAATAGACGGCTTTGAGTTCTACGGCGCCGTAATCGATACCCGTGTTAGGAGCACCGGCAGCTACAGCTGTTGCCATGATATTCTTCCTCCGTTCGTTAGCCCTGGACCTTTGCCATCAGCGCTTTGTCCGGATCCCCCAGGGGCGCAAGGCTGAACCGTTGCACTCCCGCGTTGTTGAACTCGTCGATCAGGTCCACCATCATCTTGTACTTTCCCAGGCGGTCGATCTTGAGCAGCACCGTCAGTTTCGGGATCGTTGTCTGTTTGTCGACAAGGAACGCCCGGAGGTCCTTGGATTCGATGATCTTCGGCGCGTCAAGGGCGACGTTCCAGTAGATCACTCCCTTGTCGTTAACCCGGACCGTCATCAGATTGGACTCCGCGATCTCCACCTTGACGTTTTTGTCAGGGGGAAGATTGATTTCCATCGTCTGAGGGCGCGACATGGACGTCGTGTACATGAAGAACGTGAGAAGCAGGAACGCAACGTCGACGAGCGGTGTCATGTCGATGCGCACACCCAATCTCCTCCCCTGTTTCTTCTTTTTACCTTTACCGTGCGATTTGCCTTCTGCTACATCTCCGCCGGACATTGGTTGTACCTCCTCAAGCTATGTTTTGTTCCCGAATCACCGGGCAAGCTCGGTGACGAGATTAAAACGGGTTATCTGGGTATCCTGCAGGACGTTCATAACGTCCTCCGCGACCCCGTAATCGGCCTCTTTGTCCCCCTTGATAACGGTCCGGAGCTTGGGATTCGCCGTCCGGGCATTCACAAGGTACTTTGCAAGCTGTTCTTTGGGGACCTCGACGCTGGCCTTGTTTTCGTTCGCCGCGCCGAAGAGCCTTCTCCGAAGGATCTGGGAATCCAGGGCAAGGAACAGTCGCCCGTCCTTGCTGATATTGATCGTCATCACGTCGGACTCGGGAAGCTTGGTTTGCGAGTGGGACGCCGGGAGAACGATCGTCACTTCTTCCGTTGGTTTGAACGTCGTCGTAAGCATGAAGAACGTCAGGAGCAGGAACGCGACGTCCACCAGCGGGGTCATGTCGATGCGGTACCCCTGTCGGTGTGGTTTGAATTTGGGCATGGGAGTTTCTCCCCCCCTTCCTAGTCGTTCGTCCGCGCGTGGAGAATCTGGACAACGTTATAGCTGGCTTCGTCGATCATATAGACGAAATTGTCCACCTTGGTCACGAAGAAATTGTACGCGACGATACCGATGATCGCGGCCAGCAGACCGAGGGCCGTGTTGATGAGGGCCTCGGAGATTCCGATCGAAAGCTGGATGGCATCAGGCGTGCCGCCGACCGCGGCCAGAGCGGTGAATGCGCGGATCATCCCGACAACCGTTCCGAGAAGCCCGAACATGGTGGCAATGGAAGCGATCGTCGAAAGTGCAACCAGGTTGCGCTCGAGGAGCGGGGTCTCAAGACTGGTGGCTTCTTCGATCGCGCGCTGGGTCTCGGCCAGCTTCTTATCAGGATCGAGCTTCTTTTCCGTCATCACAAGCTTGTAGCGTTCGAGGCCCGTGCGGATGATGTTGGCCGCCGAGCCCCGCTGGGCATCGCAGGCCTTTATCGCCTCGTCGATTTTTCCGGCCATGAGGTTCCCCTGGACGGTTTTCAGGAATGCGGTGATCGACGAGCGCCCGTTTGCCTTGCGCAGGGAAAAGAGCCTCTCGAACACAAGCGTAAGATCCATAAGGGTCAGGGTGATCAGGATAGGCACGACGATTCCGCCGGTGTACACGGTGCCGAGCAGGTTGTTCGACAGAGTGCGGGTTTCACCGTTCCGGAAGTTGCTCGGGTTGCCGAGGACAAACCAGTAGATGCATACCGCGACCACGGCGGTGATCACGATAACCGACGAGAGGAAAACGGACTGCTTCATCGAGAACTCCTTTGCTTGTTGATTGTGGGATTAGTTTTCCTTGCCAAAGCCCGCGACAGCATCCTCACGGGTCTCGCACGTGTCGAACACCAGGGTCAGCTTCGTAATCACGAAGATATTGTTGATGTTCTTGTTGATACCGCACACTTTGACGTGTCCTTTGTTCTTGGAGAATGTTGTGTGCGCTGACACCAGAACCCCGATCGCCGTGCTGTTCAGGTATGTCACTTTGCTCAGGTCAATGATCAGTTTCTTGGTCCCCTGCTGCACAAAATCAGCCACGGCGTTGCGGAGCTCATCAGTCTCCTCTCCACCTACCAACGATCCTTTTACCTCGATGACACCGATCTTCCCATCCTGTAGTGTAGTCGTCTTGACTGCCATGGTACCTCCGAGTAACTGAACGGTTGAGTGCGTGGATCCACCGGGATGCTGACAGTTCCCCCGCGGACGTCCAAGGATAACTCAAAGCAGGGGTGCAACCCGGCAAGTCGATGGTCAGAGAACAAGAGCCTTTGGGTCTCTCGCAGCTTCGCTGGGTTATCGTGGTCGTTTTCGCGACGAGGAGGCGCCCGTCCCGTGTGTGTGGCAGGACAAGCCCGTCCGAGAAGGGCCTTCAGCGGTTAAGCCGTTATCTGCAAATGTAGGCAGTCAGATTGCAAATTGCAATAGCCGTGAAGCAGAAAGGGGTGAAAATTGAGGCCCGGAGGGTCAGAACATGACCCCAATGAAGACGCCGTTGTTGATGGTCCTGTAGTCATACCTGCCGTTCCCGAGCGTCCAGGCCTGGAAGCGGAACCTGTACCCGAGGGCGAGTCCGTTGAGGATCCCCACCTCCGGCAGGAGGGCCACAGCCTCGGCAATCGCCGCCGGGGAAGATCCCGTATGGAGGCTGTAACCATCGAAGCTGTAGTGGATGATGGCGGCGGCCATAACGGAGAAGTCGACCGATTCGCCGTTACTGCGGTATTTGAGCCCGGTCCCGATCCCGATGCTCCCAACGTCGAAATTATCGTGGAGCTCCCCCGCGGATTCCGACTTCGTGAAATCCGCGTCGACGATGAAGGGGACGACGAGGGCGCGTTCCCGGTTACCGGAGAGGATGTAATCGCCCGTGAACGTGACGCAGAAGTAGATCGCCGCACGGGCCGCCCCGTGAAGATCGTATGTGGTGTACCCGAACAGGAAATCGACAGGGCCCTGCCTGAACCCGACGAGCGGCATCACCCGGGTATACGACACCGCCAGCGACTCCGGGGCGGTGTTGCTGGGGCG
>DASVIU010000253.1:0-3968 GCA_036386275.1 Bacteroidota bacterium
GAGTATGAGTGTGTCCCCTTTCTCTGTCGCAGCGGACTCCACATGCGCCGGGACCGCGGTCACGCTCAAGCTCGAGGCGGTCGGGATCGTCGTGTCGGGCGACACTCTGATCCGGATGATGTGGGGGGCGTACAACTGCAGCTCCATCCGGTGGTGGTGAACCTCAATACGATACGGCGTCTCCTGCGCAGACGCCCGGTCCGCATAGAAGAGAAGGGAGATAAGGAGCAGTGTGCAGAATCTGGAGGGCATGGCGGGGTCTCCCATTAAAACAGCGAACGCCGGCGCCACTGGCAACGCCGACGTTCACTGCGGAGGTGCGTCATGATAGACGCGTTTATTTCTTTCCGGACGGATCCACGTTTTTCTTGATCATTTCCTTATTCACAAATGGTGCCATAAAGCTGCTCGGGGGAAGGGGGGATTTCCTCTCATTCTGGAGGGGAGAGGCGAGAGAAATTTTATCAAAAAGATAACAGGTTATAGATTTGATAAGTGGTGCGAGAGTTCAGGAACCATGGATGAAGCCCTGAACCGCTTGTCCTCCTAATCCCCCCGCATTGAATGTCGTTTGGCCGTCCTGTCTCCCGGATGTTTGGCCCGTATTTTGCGAAGGGAAACACTACCTTGGGATATCCGGACACGACTGGGGTCCCCCTCGCCGCGGATCGGCACGGTGAGGTTCGACACGCCCCGGAGTATTCGATCACACTATTGAGGAGACAGGAATGACCCGCATGACATGGAAAACCCTCGCGTCTATGACATCCCTTCCACTTATCCTTGCAGGCATGGCCATGTCTCAGAGCTCCGGTATCGGACAGTTTGAAAACCACGGTGACATCGGAAGAACACACACGGCGGGTTCCGTGAAATACGACGATGGAAAAGGGGAGTATCTCGTCGGAGGAAGCGGCGAAAACATGTGGTTCGCAAGCGACGCGTTTCAATTCGTATGGAAAAAATGGAGCGGCGACGTTTCACTCGCCGCGGATGTCCGCTGGATCGGCACAACCGGAAACCCTCACAGGAAGGCGTGCCTTCTGATCCGGCAAAGCCTGGATCCCGATGCCCCGTACGTGGATGCGGCGCTCCATGGGGACGGGCTTACGTCGCTCCAGTACCGCGAGGTGCGGGGGGGGCCGACCCGCGAGATTCAGTCCGGCGTGGCCGGGCCGCGGAAAATCCGCATCGAGAGAGAGGGGAACGAAGTGTTCATGTCGGTGGCGCCCGAAGGAGGGGAACTCCGTGCCGCCGGCGGATCGTTCAGGATCGCTTTGCGCGATCCGTACTTCGTCGGACTGGGAGTGTGTGTACACGACAGCAATGCTTTTGAGCAGGCAGTTTTTTCTAATGTCGTCCTTGGGAGGCCGCGGGCAACGGGAGGGGAGCGCGTCCTTGAGTCCACACTTGAAACGATAGCGATCGCCTCCACCGACCGTCGGGCGATCTACACAACGCGCGATCATATCGAAGCCCCGAATTGGTCCCGCGACGGGGAGTATTTTCTTTTCAACGGGAAGGGACTCATCTTCCGTCTCCCGGTGAAGGGGGGCACCCCCCGGGCGCTTGACCTGGGGTTCGCAAACCGCTGCAACAACGATCACGGCCTGTCGCCGGATGGGACAATGCTGGCGATCAGCGACCAGTCCGCGGACGGAAAGTCGCTCATCTACACTCTACCGGCCGGGGGAGGAACGCCAGTCCGCGTCACCCCGTCCGGTCCCTCCTACTGGCATGGATGGTCACCCGATGGCGCGACACTTGCCTACTGCGCCGAACGGAATGGCGAGTTCGATATCTATACAATCCCGGCCTCCGGTGGGACCGAGCGGCGGTTGACCACGGCCCCCGGGCTCGACGATGGTCCCGACTATTCTCCGGACGGCCGGTACATTTATTTCAATTCAGAACGGACGGGGAAGATGCAGGTCTGGCGGATGAAACCGGACGGGACGGACCAGCAGCAGATGACCTCCGATGAGTATAACAACTGGTTCCCCCATCCATCGCCTGACGGGAAATGGGTGGTGTTTCTCTCCTACGCAAACGATGTGCACGGCCATCCCGAGAACAAGGACGTGATGCTCAGGTTGATGCCCGCGGAGGGGGGAGAGATACGAGTGCTGGCAAAGCTGTTCGGCGGTCAGGGAACGATCAATGTCCCCTCCTGGTCCCCCAACAGCGCAATGGTCGCATTCGTAAGCTACAGACTCGCGGCGCCGTGAGATTTCGCCGGTTGTGGCGGTTCGCTATTCTCGTTATCTCTTCGTATGCTTCATAAAGTTCTTTCGCAGGTCCCCTTCATCAGTTCGGTGGAGGGGACCTTTTCCTTTTTTAGAGCCGGATTGCAGGATCCAGAGGAGGAGATACAGGTGGCGCCGCTCACATCTTTCCATTGCCCCCACGGGGAAAAGTCGGCGGATAATCACAAGAGTTCAGGAAACAACAGGTTCACGCGTTTCCTTCTTCCTCTCACAGGGCTGGCATGTCTGATCTGGATGCTCATCCGGGTCATTCCCAAACCGAGCCGTGCTGAATATCCCTGCATGAAAGTGGCCGCGCCGCTCGCCGGCGGATTCGTCGCCTACATTGCCGGAATGGCGATTGCCCTGTTTACATTCAAGAAGGCCGCTCATCTCTTCAGGGAACACAGATCTGTTTTTGCCGTTTCACTCGTGCTCTGCGGCGTCGCTGTCGGGATGTTCACCGTGATCAAGACGGATTCTGAATCCCACGCCGCGATCCTGGCCACCGATTCGCTTTTTGTTCCGGGTGAGCCGCCGAACACCCCCATGGGGGTCGGCAGGGGAATATTCCCGGGCCGTGTTGTCTGGATGTGGGATTCCACGGCCACCACGTGGAACGGGACTACAGGGAACTGGTGGAGCGATACGTACACGCATCAGAGCGTCGTGGACTCCATGCTGACCAAGTCGCTCCTTTCACTGACGGGCAAGTCGACGGAATCCGCCGCATGGGACACACTCTTCAGATACTTTAATATCAGGCACGGAAAAGGGAGCACCGGATACAAGACCGGGGAGAAGATTGCCATCAAGATAAACCTCGTTCAGACCAGCGCCCCTGGCTACGTCGGCAATGCGGTCTTCGTGTCGCCGCAGCTCGCCCTCTCTCTCCTCAGGCAGCTCATCACCATCGCCGGTGTCCGGGACAGCGACATCACGATCTATGACACAGACCGGTATGTTCCGGATCCTGTCTACACGAAATGCCACACAGCATATCCCGGAGTCCACTTCATGGGATGGGTCGCGGCGAACGGGCGGGAGAAATATGTGCGTGATACGACATATATTCACTGGTCACAGAAACTGACAATGGAGATCAACGGTGGCCACACTGCGTACCTGCCGACCGTCGTGACGCGTGCTTCCTATCTGATCAATCTCGGCAGCTTCAAGGAACATCGCTACATGGGACTCACGCTCTGTTCCAAGAACCATTTCGGGACGCTCAGTTGCGACGGATCCGATGGCCTGCCTGCACAGGGTGCTCCTCATGCCGCCGGGCTTCACTACTACACCGCGGTCCACGACATCACCATACCGGGCAGCGCCGAGTGGACATTCAAGGGGAGGCCGATGGGGACGTATAACACGCTCGTCGATCTGATGGGACACAAGGACCTCGGTGCCAAGACGGTTCTCTTCTTGATTGACGCGCTCTATGCCGTCGAAAGCGAGGGGAGTCCTGTATCCCTTACGAGCAGATGGTTGTCATCGCCGTTCAATGGCCACTGGTCATCAAGCCTCTTCCTTTCACAGGACAATATTGCCATCGAATCTGTCGGACTCGATTTCTGGAGGACTGAACAGGCGGTCAATCGCAACGACACCTGCTTGTACGGTGCGGTCGACAATTACCTCCATGAGGGGGCACAGGCGGACAATCCCCCTTCCGGGACATCCTACCATCCCAACGGCGACACGGTCCGACTGCAAAGC
>DASVIU010000254.1:0-8313 GCA_036386275.1 Bacteroidota bacterium
AGTGCCCCATTTTGTGCGTATCGGTCGGTCATGGTCCGACTCTTAATCAGTGGGTTCCAGGTTCGAGTCCTGGTGGGTGCACGAGAAATGCTCGAATCTGTTTTGGATTCGGGTTTTTTTGTTACCCAGAAAAGGGGAGGAGAGCTGACGGCAGTGAGTGTAGTGAATGTGTAGTGATTTTCTCCTTCAGAATCGGGCCGAGAGGACCACACAGCACCCCTAACAACAAACCACCAGCGCCAGAAGCGTTCAAGCTTCTTCAGGTTGCCAATGCCTGAAGAGTCAAATCCAACTCCGACATTGGCACCAAATCTGGCGGCAGGTCACCCACACGTGATGCCGGGCCGGTGATGCCGAAAAAGTGATCGGGGACGCCTCCATGGAATACCTAAGGCCTACGCATCATGCAATGCATCGCCAGTACGGCAAATTCGAATTACGATGGTACATCTCGCATTCCTTCCTGTCTCCTGCTTCTCTTGATCATCCTTCTCGTTCCCGTCTTTCTCCGGAGCCAAACCTCCAGCTCGACGTTTCTGCAGGGCAACATCATTGCCATCGATGGATCAGGGCTGCCGTGCGCACATGTTGAACTGTTGCACGTGCCGACGGGCACCGTCTACAGAGTCGCTGCGGGAGACGACGGACACTACCTCATTGCGGGTGTCCGCGTCGGTGGTCCGTATACTCTCAAGATCTCGCATATCGGATTCGGCACACAGATCCGAGCGGGACTTTTTCTCAGATCATACGAGAATGCGCGCGTGGATGTGGCTCTGTACCAGGTGAACCTGCCGCAGGAAGAGGTGGTTGTCACGGGAGCGCGGAAAAGCATTCTGCGCAACCAGTCGGTCGGTCCATCGCTTCGAGTAGACAAAGAACAGCTTGAGGCGCTTCCGAATATGTCCGGCTCGCTTGAGGATGCTCACCGGCTTTCACCCTATATGGTCGGGCAAAGCGCGCTCGGATCCAACCGGCTGTACAACGATCTGTCGTTGGATGGCATCGGTATCGGCGACGAGTTCGGGCTGCAACATGCAGAAACCATACCCGGGGGAATGCAGGGGAGCCCGGTGACGATGGAGTCCATCCAGGAAGTCCGCGTCGATCTCTCCCCGTTCGATGTCCAGCGAAGCGGATTCACCGGCGCCGCGATCACCGCGCTCACTCGCAGCGGATCACAGGTCTTTACCGGGAGTCTGTACGGACAGGCAGCGGGTGGAAGGTGGGTCGGTCGGAACCCTGACGACGGGAGGTCGGACTTGCGGGGGTTCGCCGATGATCGAGCCGGGTTCCGGATCGGCGGGCCGATCATCAAATCCAGGGCCTTCTATTTTGTGGCAGCCGAGTTCTCCCGGGTCCGGGTGCCCATCGAAAGACAGTTTGGTGCGCCAACAACCGGGGGGTCAACGTTCAGCTTCTCTCCGGCGGCGATCAACCAATTCCTGACGGTGCTTGATACAGTGCACGGATATGATCCCGGGCGGATGGATATCGTCTCCCTGGAACGCCAGTCGGCCAACGTTTTTGCACGGTTCGATCTGAATCTCTTGCGCGGGCAGCGACTCAGCGTGCGCTACAATCTTCTCGCAAGCCGATCAGACAGGCCCCCGTACGGGACGACGGTTTTTGCGGAGGGGACTCTGGCCCGCAATCTCAATACCGCGCACTCCATTGTCGCATCGCTCAACAGCATCATCCGCTCGTCAATGGCCAACGAGCTGCTAATCGGCTACACGCGACGTCAGTTCACGTCAACTCCTCTCGGTACACCGTTTCCCTACGTTGATGTGACCGAATTGGACCGGTTGCAGTGGTGGAATCATCTGACCGTCGGGAGTGAAATCGGCGGAAACGGCAACCGTGCGTTGGAAGATCACCTGGAACTCCGCAACGGCACGAGCCTCAGCCTCGGCTCGCATATCCTTACCGGAGGGGTCCAGGGCGATATGCATTGGTTCAAGACCCAGCTCTTGTCCGACCAGTGGGGGCACTATACATTCGCTTCCCGCGCGGACTTTATGCGGGGGCAGCCCAGCGAATACGAGTACCGCTATGCGAGTACACCGGGGGGAGACTATGGCTCGCGCTGGCGTGCACTGCAATTCGGAGCATTCCTGCAGGACGAATGGGCGCTCTCTTCCGTCCTCTCGATGTCGGTGGGGCTTCGCGCGGATGTCCCCATGTTTCCAGATCGACCGAAGGACAACTCCACCGGTCACGAAGCATTTCTGCCGGCGGGATATGATATCTCGACGACACGGGTCCCAGCCGCTCGAGTCGCGCTGTCGCCGCGAATCGGGTTCTCAATCAACCCGAAGACAGATCATCCGGTACAGGTGCGGGGCGGATTCGGGGTGTTTACCGGGCGCATTCCCTACGCGTGGATCGACAACCTGTATAACCACACGGGCCTGGACTATGTGCACATCAAAGAATCGGCGTTTGCGCCGAAGTTCGTCGCCGATCCATCGGCGCAGCCGGTGCCCGGACCTGCCAACCGTCTACGGGAGACGATGGAAATTGTCGCGATTACCCCGAACTTCGTTCTCCCGCAGGAGGCGCGATGGACTCTGGCGTTCGACCTCGCGCTTCCCTGGAATCTTGTTGTGTCGTTCGAGTCGGTGTTTTCCCGGACACTCAACGGCGTGGTATTCAGAAACATCAATCTCAGGGTTATAGACACAATGAAGTATTCAGGCCCCGAAATCTTGAGTCCTCCGGGTGGAGACGAGAGGGAGATTCTCGGGAGGAACGATCCCCGGTTTACCGACGCCATACTCATGACGAACGCCACTGTCGGGGCCACGACATTCTACACTATTCAGATCCAACGCCGTCCGGAGGGGAACGGTCTGTTTGCCAGCCTGGCGTACAGTGCCGGGAGCACGAAGGATATCAACAGCGGCACATGGGACAATGCGTATGACCAGTGGCGGCACAATCCCGCCCTTCAACCGAACGAGCCTGGATTGGGCTTCTCCGCGTTTGACAGGAGTCATCGTATCACGGCGGCGCTATCCTACCAGTATGAGTGGTCCCCCGGTTTTCCGGCGACGTTCGGAATGGTCTATACCGGAATCTCAGGCACGCCGTTTTCATACGTGTATGACGGTGACCTGAACGGGGATGGTGAATCGCTCAATGATCTCTTTTACATTCCCCGCCCCGGCCGATTCATGGAAATTGTTCTTTGGGGTGACCTGGGCCAAGGGCTTACAGGCCGGCTCCCTATTAGCGATCCTGCTTACAACCAGCTTTTCAAATTCATCGCAGGAGATGAGTACCTTTCGACGCACGTTGGACGGGTTGCAGAGAGAAACGGAGCGCGGACTCCCTGGGTACATCAATTGGACATGCGCATTGCACAATGCGTGCCGTTGGTGGGGAGCTCCCGGCTCGAAGTCAGTGCAGAAGTGCTGAACATCCTCAATCTTCTGAACCCGTCATGGGGACTGGTTCAGACGGTTCCGAACCAGGTTGTCCCGGTACTCCAGACCTTGGGGGTCGGCTCGACAATGTTCCGATGGGCGCCGAGAACGTCCCCCTGGGTTCCGGAACCCCTGCTGTCAAGGTGGCGATTGCGGGTTGGCGTCCGGTATTCGTTCTGAGCGGCGTCTGCTACGGAGTCCCCGGAATCTTCTCGCGCGTCCGCGAGCCGAGTGCTCTTTCGCTCTGTCCGTGCTGATGCCTATGGCAGATTATAGCAGCCAAACTGTCGAAAAGTGCCCTGTTTCGACTGTCTTGCGCGAGCATAGCCGGGCTCTTAATCAGTGGGTTCCAGGTTCGAGTCCTGGTGGGTGCACTCCAAGAACCCCTTCCTCGTGAGGAGGTTCGGTGTGTTTGTCCCTTCCATTCCTCACCACGCACAACCCTCAACCCGACCCACTTTCTCCAACACGAGATGGATGTTCTGGATTTGTTGGTTCCTTGAGTTGACCTGTCGCACTTTGACTTGTCCACTTTGTATATTGTCCGTGAAAGCGTTCTTCACTCGCCAATCGGGAGCAAGTAATTGCGCAGAACAGTAAGTAACGGAGAGGAACAGTACGATGCCACAGCCACGAACAGATGCTGATCAGGGTTCGGCTACATATCTCGTTCTGATTGCCTGCAGCGGTGCGCTCGGTGGACTGCTCTTCGGATACGATACAGCGGTGATCTCGGGTGCCATCGGCTTTTTGAAGGAGCATTTCAGGCTCACCGCTGACATGACAGGATGGGCCGCCTCAAGCCTTCTCATTGGCTGCATGGCCGGCGCCGTGGTGGGAGGACCGCTGGGCGACCGCTTTGGCAGGAAGCCGATGCTCATGGTCTGCGCATTGGTGTTCGCCCTCTCCGGCCTGGGGTCTGCCGTGGCGCCGAATTTCGTTGCTTACACCTGGAGCCGGCTGCTTGGAGGCATGGGCATTGGCGCGGTCTCCGTCCTGTCTCCTCTCTACATTGCGGAAATCTCGCCGGAGAGAAGCAGGGGGCGTCTCGTTTCGTTGTATCAACTCGCGATTGTGGTCGGCATTCTCGTTTCCTTCTTCGTCAACATGCTGATTCAGCAGTACGGAACCACTCAAGCGCCCGTGCTGAATGGAATGACATCAGAGTCCTGGAATACAGTCCACGCTTGGCGGTGGATGCTGGGCGTGCTTGCATTGCCATCCGTGGGGTTCGGTCTGTTGTTGCTGCCGTTGCCGGAAAGCCCCCGCTGGTTGATGAAGCGCGGTCGTCGATCTGAGGCGGAAGTGATCCTTGTCAGGATAGGCGGGATCGAAACTGCCAGGCGAGAATTATCGCAGATCGAGGAATCGCTCGGGGCGGAGACCGGGAAACTGTCGGAGCTCCTTCACGGCGGATTCGGCAAGGCGATGCTCATCGGGAGTCTGCTTGCCGTCTTCAGTCAATTCGGCGGCATAAACGCGATCATGTACTACGGGCCCGAACTGTTCAAGGCCGCAGGAGCGGAAGATAGCCAGGCATTCCTCAGCACGGTCATTCTCGGATTCACGAACCTGCTGGCGACCTTTGGCGCAATTGCTCTCGTGGACCGCGTCGGCCGCAAAGCCCTGTTGGTTGCCGGCGTGAGTCTTCAGGTTCTTGCCCTCCTGATAGTGGGTACCCTGTATCACCTCCAGGGTGATCCGATGTTGCTTCTCGCTTCCATCATTTTGTTCCTGATCGGTTTTGCCGGCTCAACGGGCGCAGTAACCTGGGTGATCATTTCAGAGATTTTCCCGACTCGTCTGCGAGGACAAGCCATGGGGATTGCCGTACTCTTTATCTGGGCGTCGGACTATGTGGTCACGCAGACTTTTCCGATGCTGGCCGAAGGCATCGGGCCCGCGAATACCTTCTACGGTTATGCCTGTTGTGCCTTTGTCGGGCTCGTCTTCACGATCCTGGCAGTACCGGAGACAAAGGGCCGTACGCTCGAGGAGATCGAACGCTCGTGGCTCGGGCCAAAACGTCAACCTGCATAGGAGCGGTGCGGAAACCCGCATAAAGTGGCGGTGTTTTCTATTTCGCTTGATTACCGTTGAGAGGAGAGATACATTTCCGCCACACACATCGCGCAGTCTGACTCGATGTAGGAGTCAGCGAGCCGCCGAGTGTTTCTGCGATACCGCCGTACCCGACTACCCGCCGAGTCCTTCCTCGAGTCAGCAACCTCCTACCGCGATTGCGTTGAAAGGAGAGCAAGATGAGAACTCAATTCTTGTGTCCTGCAATACTGCTCGTTCTAATGTGTCCGCTTGCGTCCGCACAGTGGGCGCACACCGGCGGGCCCGAAGGAGGCGATATCACCTCTGTGGCGTGCAATGGACCGATGACATTTGCAGCGACCTTCAATGGCGTGTTCCGTTCCACGAACAGCGGGATGTTGTGGATTCCAGTCAATACAGGACTGACCAGTTTGTCCCTGACCTGTCTCCGGTTCAATGCTCCCACTCTCTTCGCCGCAACGGCCGCAAAAGTGTTTCTCTCGACGGACAACGGCGAGCACTGGAAGGTAGGAGGAGCGGGTCTTCCGTTGTACTACTACATCCGGTCGATGGCTTTTGTCGGCACGGACCTCTTCGCCGGTGTTGACGTGGGCGGCGTGTATCACTCCACGGACAATGGGGCGAGTTGGGCTGCTGCCAACAACGGCCTCTCCGACACGACTATAACGTGCGTCGCCGCATTCGGACCATCTCTCTTCGCAGGTACGTATGGCGGTCTCTACCGCTCTACTAACAGCGGTGCGACGTGGACGCTTGCGAATGCCGGCATTGGCTCCGGATCGGTGAGCGCGATGGCTGCGGTGGGAACGACCCTCCTGGCAGGAACCACGAGCGGTGCCTTTCTTTCCACCGACAACGGAAACAACTGGGTGGGAGCGAACGCGGGTCTCTCGAGCCCCTTTGTCACCTCCTTTGCCATCGTTGGCCCCAACGTTTTTGCGGGAACGACGGATGGGATATTCCTCACGACGAACGGCGGGTCGATGTGGTCTCCTGTGAGTGGGGGCCTTGCCCTGTCTCAGGTGGTCTCGCTCGGCACTGACGGCGCGACCCTCTACGCCGGAACCTATGGAGGAATGTACGTCTCCACAAACCTTGGCGCCAGCTGGAACTGGGCCAACGGGGGCTTGGTCGCCGTCAATATCACTTCGCTTGCAAGGGACGGGTCCACCATGTTTGCCGGCTCCGATGGGAGCGGTGTATACCGTACGACGAATAAAGGAGCCAGCTGGGAACAGATCATTGCCGGCCTGACCAATCCGAGGGTGGCAACCCTTTTTGCCACGGGTTCAACGGTGCTGGCCGGCACGTACTACGGCGGCATCTACCGATCGACCGACCAGGGCTCTTCGTGGAACAAAATTACTGCAGGACTCACACAGACTGTTGTGACTGCTCTGGCAGGAGGGGGCCCGAATATATTTGCGGGCGGCTACGGCGGAGTCTCGCTTTCTACTGACGGCGGCGCGAGCTGGACGAACAAAAGCAACGGCTTGCCCGGTGCTGAAGTGCACGCCCTTGCCGTGAACGGCTCCACGATTCTTGCGGGTACATTTGGCGCCGGCGTGTTCGTGTCAACGGACAACGGTGCTACCTGGGACACGGCAAATGTCGGAATGACGATGACATATGTGTACTCCCTCGCCTCGATAGGGAGCACCGTCTTTGCGGCAGGTGCGGGGGGTGTATTCCTCACAACGAACAGCGGTGTATCATGGAATCTCACGGCCGGCAGCATGTCCTACCCCTACCTCCGGTCCATGCCGACCTCCGGGAATAGCGTCTTTGTTGGCGCGGGGGGCGGGACCGTGTATGTTTCAACGGACAAGGGAACGCAATGGAAAGACGTAAGCCAGGGAGCCCCTCCCATCGAGATAGACGCCCTTATTTCCGATGGAACGGATCTCTTCGGGGGTACAGGCAACGTCGGGGTCGTACGGCGTCCTCTCTCTGAAATGGTCACGTCGCTGGACGAACCGGGTGGAGGCACGGTGCCCGCGAGATATTCCCTGACGAGTTATCCGAACCCCTTTAATCCGAATTCAAACATCAGATATCTGATATCAGAATTCAGACACGTCAGGCTTGCGGTGTACGACCTTTTGGGCCGGGAGGTGGCGGTGTTGGTAAATGAGAAAAAGGCTGCAGGAGTTTACGAGGTGAAGTTCGACGGCTCAAATCTCGCGAGCGGGGTGTACTTCTACCGACTACAGGCGGGAGATTTCGTTCAAACTAAGAGACTGGTCCTTTTGAAATGAACCCTGACTCAATGCGCGAGTCGGTGTGCCGCCGGTTGTTTCTGCAACACCATCCTACCCGACGACGCATCGACTCTTGCGTCACGTCAACGGTCTTCCACGATGTAGACCCTTCCACGACGTAGCCACAGTTGAAACGGAAAGGAGCAAGGCAGAATGAGCAAAGGAGCTCGCAGTGTGTTCATATTTGGTCTATATCTGGTGGTGCTGGGCATTGTCCTCATTGTTGCGCCAAATATCATGCTTGAGATGTTCTTCCTTCCAAGTACTACGGAAGTATGGGTGCACGTGGCGGGAATGTTGGTTCTCTTTTTGGGCTTCTACTACATCCAAGCGGCACGCAAAGAACTGACTGACTTCATCCGCTGGACCATGTATCCCCGCTCAACAGTCATTCTTTTTTTCGCCGCTTTTGTGTCGTTGGGCTATGCCAAGCCACCGCTGATTCTGTTTGGGGTTGTGGATTTGCTGGGAGTAATCTGGACTGCCCTGGCGTTGCGATCTGCGAAAACCGCTTAACTCTCCGAGAAATTGAGAGAAGGCCTGCAATCCTACCTGGC
>DASVIU010000255.1:0-3973 GCA_036386275.1 Bacteroidota bacterium
CTCTGAAGTCTACTACCGACTCCGCCGATCGCCTTGCCGGGAAGCTCAGGATCGACGATTCTTCAGCCGGCGAACCCATACGATATCTCCTTTTTTTTGTATGAGGGGTTACCGTACTGCGATTAAATTGCGGCCCCTGAACATATCTTTTGGCGGTCATAGAGAAATCGACCTAAAGTTCTCGTTTGCAGTGACATTGCTGTTACATAAAGTTGATTGGACGTCCGAGTGGCCGTGTCAAGGAACTATCGTTCTACGTCGGCTGGGAGGAAACCGAGAATCGTTGAGACGGGAACAGTCGAACGAACGCAAAAGACTGTGGTCTCACCACCCCTACGGGACGGGCCTCTGGAGCGCAAAAGTCCAGTGCCGGTCCGGGGGAATATCGATGTGGTCCGGGAGCCGCGATCCGTCGGGTGCCATGAAGCCTGCGCGTGACATCGGGAGGAGGTCAAGACACATGTGCGGTGGTGTTTGCTCCTGTTTCACCGGTGCGTAGGTGAAGACGGCCGACCTTCCGCTCCGGGAGACCTCAAGCCGGAAGCGTACCCGTCCGAGGTCCGTGACCACGTTGTCGAGCTCGACACGCGCGCCGGAGCGCAACCACCCCGCGGGGAGATCGCGGAACAGATAGAGCGTGTCCCCATCTTCAGTGGCGAGAAGGATGCGAACGAGATGGAGGAAGACTGCGCTTGCCTCGGCATCAGCAAAATCCCCGGTCGTGCGCGGAGGCAGGCCGCGCGGAAGCTGCTCTTCCACCCAGGTCCCCGCAGTGGATGCATGGTTTGCCGAGGCGTAGAGGAAATCATATCCCCGTTCCGGGTGTCCCATCAGGGTCCATATGGTTCCCTTCAACTGGCCGAGCCAGGTCCACAACCCCCCCTCCAGCCATCCTGACCCTGCGACCATTCCCTCTCGTGCATAGTGGTCCATCATGAGGAGGTTCATGCGGATCACAGAATCCGCGAGAGAGCCGGGACGGCGGAGCAAAGACGAGAATCTCGCTGGCCAGAGGAGGGCGTACTGGCCTCGCTGGGGGGCGGCTGTGGAAGTATCACCGACGCCCACGGGAAGGAACGGCAACCCGTTTCGGTCAACTCGAATGTCCCGCCTTGCCGCCCGCTCCCAGGCAGGCAGGAATGCTGATCGAATGGCCTCGAATTCGACTGCATCGTTCTCTTCTCCGATCCATCGCGCCGCCCCTTTGGCACGATCAAGCGAGATGATCGCCCACCAGACGCAACTGTAGTCCGCCATCGGAACGGAAATCCCTCCATCGACGAATCCCGGGGGGAGCAGTCCCGCGTACGGAGCGTCAGGAGGATCGAATGTCGAGCGGCGCATGGATTCCATCCAACGGACAGCTGACCGAAGCGCAGGCCAGTGTCTGACGAGCCAGGCGCGGCTTCCGGTCGCCTGTGCGTACCAACACGCGCCGTAGAGGAGCGAGGGCGTCTCGGAAATGGAGACGGTCGGATAAAGAGATCGAATCTGTCCTGAGGGGAGCTGGAAGCGCAGGGCTGCTTCCAGAAACACGCGCATCCCCGCCGTGTCGCCAAGCTCAAGAATCGTGCCTCCAGTCAGGCAGACGTCCCCCGTCCAGAGTCCGCGGTACACCGTCGGGCCGGGCTGGAATTGACGGATCCCGTCGACGACGTCGCGCACCTGGTACATGACCCGGGTGTTCACCTCGATCAGGTACTGCATCATGCTGTCAGGAACGGTGAGGCGACCCCGTGGAATCGGCGCACTCTGAAGCCAGTATGCGGTCGTCCGCTTCATGGCCTTCCCCACGTCGGGCATGAGGGGCAACGGGTCGTTGCGTTTGCCGCCATGGGCAACCAGAACCTGAAGGCTGTGTGTTCCGATCGGCACATCCAGCTCCCATCCGGCCGGTGTTCGTTTCGCCGCAACCGGTGTGGGTATGCAGACAAGGAAAGGCTTGCCGCGATAGAGGAGCATGCCGAGAGTGCGGTCATAGGAGAGCGGTCTGCGCGTCCGCACTGTGACAAAGGGTTGACAGTTTCCGGTGATCCGGGAAGCGAGGAGGTCGAGCCGTGCACCGGGAGAGTTTTCCTCGACCTCGGTGCCGCACCGGTGATAGACCTCGGCGATGCGTGATGCCGTCCCGTTGATCACCGATGTCGTATCGATAGATGCGTGTTCCGGGAAAACCCAGAACCCGCTCAGGGAGATGTTGGGATCTGGAGCGTTGACAGGAGCGTGGGATTCGATTGTCAGCCAGCCGTCTCTGTTCGCGTCGCGTGCGTCGAAGAAGACGACGTGCGGGCGATTGCGCAAGTTGTCACCCATAGGGTCAATAATCTGAGGAGGGGCTCCTTCCACTCTCAGTTCGATAAGACGTGCTCCGGGGCCCCACTTGTAGGGTTCAATCACCCCGAGCGCAACCCGTTTTGCCGAACCGGCCTTGACGCGGACAGCATAGCGGATCGGACGACCCGCTCCCCACGCGGCGTTCCGGAAGGATTCGTCGACAGTGTCTGCAGGAGAGGCCCAGCCGATGCAGCCGTTTAGACCGGCCGTGCGCCGTATGGTACCCCCGTGCCAGACCGCGGGAGGAAAAGTCATCTTCTCCGGCACGAGGGAAAACGCCTGTTCTTCGACAACCGTTCCGTGTCCGGCAAGGCGGGTCGTGAGGATCGGCACGCGGGGATCGGCAAAGGATTGTCCCGTGACGCGGAGGGAATCCTCACGAATTTCAACCGCGATCGACGTGAGTCCCCGCCCGTAGGGGCCCGGGCCGAAATCATACAGGAGAGCGCCATTGCTGCCCACCGCTGTCTTCAGCCAGTCATCAGGAAGGCATATGACGGTCCATGATTCCGCCGGCGCATATCGAAAATCGACGGTCCGCTCCTGCCCCCGGCCGGGT
Organism: Bacteroidota bacterium; assembly: GCA_036386275.1. Lineage (GTDB taxonomy): Bacteria > Bacteroidota > Ignavibacteria > UBA10030 > UBA6906 > Fen-1273. The sequence goes on from DASVIU010000255.1 coordinate 2,894, forward strand.
GCGACAAGCAGCGTCCAGAGGGAGAACAGGAGAGAAAGATATATGGCGCGACGCATGCTATTTCCTCGGGCCGAGAATCAACACTCCAAGCGGACCCATTTCCCCGCACGATTGATCCCGGGAGAACCCTGCCCGGATACGCTGCTTCTTCATCTACAACTCGGCGAAACTACGTCGTGAGTTACCAAATATGTCGGAAATGTATCTCTCCTGTTTTCGAAAGTCAACTACGCGCAGAACACCGATAATGATCGGGCCTATCCCCTTCCCTCGCGCATTGCTTCTCTCACGTGTGCGCCGTACCATTCCTTCTGATGGGCGAGGATAGCATCTGCCCCATCGATCTTTCGAATAGGCCTTGTCGATCCGATGGACTGGATAGAGAGGCCGATTTGCTTTCCAGATACAGAGTGACCCATGGAAACGATTTGAGCCATGACTTCACCAGGTACAGTATGCGTGAGTTTTTTATTGTCGATGAGCGTTATATGCTGTGCAAAGTTTACTCCGAAAGAACTGGTAACATTGCCCCTGTCGGAGAACCGGGAACTTCTTGATTCTTCGCAGGCGCAGATTGTTTTCAACTATGCACAGCATTTCCCGAACGAGACACAACTGTCCATCTGTATCATAGCCGGCGATTCGGAGAAGTATGTCGGAATTCAACGACGCAATGATTCTTTGGTGTACATCGAAAACAGCGACAACGTCTTTGAAATAGGTTCCATTACAAAAACATTTACGGGCACCATCCTCGCAAAGTTGGCCTACGACGGAGCTGTCGATCTGAACGAGCCAATCAAGGATCTCCTTCCCGTACGCTTGCGTCAAAGCTCTCTTGACGGCAAAGAGATAACCCTCGTCCATCTTGCAAATCATACCTCTGGACTCCCCTTCGAGCCGAGCAACGTCAAAGACAATACGGAGCATCCATTTGATCCTTACAGCCCTTACCGGTATTATGACACTAAGAGGCTTTACGATTACCTCTCCAATCAGTTGACGCTGCAATCAACGCCGGGGGAGAAAAGGAGGTACTCCAACCTGGGTGTAGGGCTGTTAGGTCATATCCTGACGTTG
>DASVIU010000256.1:0-2616 GCA_036386275.1 Bacteroidota bacterium
CATGCCTCAGATCGCTCCTCTCTGGAAAAGTATCATGAACTCGTTGAGGGGATGTTCACGAACTATCAGAAACGGAACATCAGTGTGCTCGAATTCACGGACTTCCTTGAAGCGTATCGGACCAGCATGGTGCTTGTGAACCAGCTCGAAAATGATCGTGCCGATGCGATCGAGGCCCTCAACTTCGCCACCGGTACAGATCTTCTGAAACCATAGACTGGAGTAACTTATGTTGTGCTCTCATGAATACGAGCGGACGATACTGGCGCTTGCCCTGGTTGCCGTTTTTGTTCTCAGCGGGTGCACAAAGGACGACGGCAGTGCCGGGGCACACTTGGCGGCGGCGCGGCCGGCGGAAGTGAGCGACAACGGTTCGCGCATCGTATTCCCCGCGGCAAGTCCGGGTCTTGCCCGGATCACTTCGCAAATCATGCGCAATGGAAGCGCCACCATCCCGGTCATTGCTCCTGCACACGTAGTCGCCAGCATTTCTGCAGGTCTGGCGACAAAGGGCAGGATTGTGCTCTTCGAATCATCCGACGTGACATCATTGTACTCACAGTACAGCCAGAGCCGCTCCAATATCGAACGAACCAGCAAAAACCTGGAACGGGTGAAAGAGATGTTCTCAAACCAGGCGGCAAACGCGAAAGACCTGAACGAGGCAGAGGCCGAAGCGGCGAACGCACTGACGACGATGGCCGAAAGCGAAGCAAAGCTGAGGGGACTAGGCTTTAATCCCGTGGAGCTCGATGCAGTGAAGCCGGGGACAATCTGGCTGATCTGCGATGTACTTGAGTCGCAGCTGCGAGAGGTCCAGCAGGGTGAGGATGTGCCTATCGTTTTCTCTGCATTCCCGGCGACCATTGTGCACGGTCGTGCCGACGCGATCGGTGAGGTTGTCGATCCCGTCACACGCACAGTGAAGGTGCGCGTCTCAGCGGCAAATCCTCGCGGACGAATCCTGCCGGGTATGTTCGCCCGGGTGGACTTCGGTGATCCGATCGACAACGTCGTGGTCTTGCCCCTTTCGGCCGTGGTCACGGTGGAAGGGATGGATTATGCCTTCATCCAGACCGGGGAAGGAGAATTTTCCCGTCGCCCGATCACGCTTGCCTCCTCCGGGGCGACCGCCGCCGTCGTGACCAAAGGGATCACCGATGGGGACCGCGTGGTGACCGAAGGGGCCATGCTGCTCAAGGGGCTGAGTTTCGGATACTGAACGTAGAGGAATACTGAACTTATGATCCGTCACATTCTGTCATTCGCGCTCAACCAGCGTATTGCCACACTCGGCATGGTGTTGGTAGTCATCGTGGCCGGCGTCTGGTCGTGGGTCACTCTGCGCAAAGAAGCATATCCCGACGTCGGGGATACCCAGGTCACTGTGATCACGCAATTCTCGGGACGAGCTGCAACAGAGGTCGAACAGCAAATCACACTCCCCCTGGAGCGAGCTCTGAATGCGGTTCCCATGGTGATCGACAGGCGTTCGAAGACCATCTTCGGTCTCTCGGTGCTTCAATTGACATTTGCAGACGGGACAGACGACTACTTCGCGCGGCAGCGGGTTCTCGAGAAACTCGGGGATGCCGTTCTCCCGGATGGGGTGAACCCCGCTTTGGGCCCGCTGACCGGACCCGTCGGCGAGATATTCCGCTACGTCATTGAATCGACTGATGAACACACACCCATGGAACTGCGGACGATCCAGGATTGGGTGGTGATCCCCAAGCTTCTCCAGGTACCGGGAGTAGCTGACGTGATCAATTTCGGCGGACTGGTAAAACAGTACCATGTCATCACAAGTCCTGAAAAACTTCAGCGCTATAATCTCGCGCTGCAAAATGTGATTGATGCGGTGACCGCCAACAACCTGAATACCGGTGGCAACATCATCACGCGGGGTGGCCAGTCGTTTGCGATCCGCAGCATCGGGGCCATCAGGCAAAAGCAGGATATTGAAAATATCGTCCTGACCATGCAAAGCGGTGTCCCTGTATTTGTCCGGAATATCGGATCGGTAGAGGAGTTCCCGCTTCCTCCGAGCGGTGTCCTTGGGTATGCAATCCGCAACGATGACTCCACAGTCGTAGACGTCCGATCCAGCATTCAGGGTCTTGTCGCAATGCGCCGGGGGGAAAATGCCTCGGAAGTCGTCGAGGCGATCAAACAGAAGGTCGACGAGATCAATGCGGGCAGCCTGCCGTCCGGCGTGCGCCTTCGCGTTACGTATGACCGGAGCCAGTTGGTCGGCTACACCATCGCCACCGTTGCTCGCACCCTGCTTGAAGGAATCTCCATCGTGGTCCTGGTCCTGATCTTCTTCATCGGCAGTGTCCGCTCCTCGCTGGTGGTGGCCACGGCAATCCCGGTCTCCATGCTCTTTGCTTTCGTGATGATGAAAGTAACGGGGATCCCCGCCAATCTCCTCTCGCTTGGGGCTATTGATTTCGGCATCATTGTCGACGGGGCGGTCGTCATGGTGGAGAACATCATGCGACGCTATCGTGACGCAACTCCCGAAGACCGCGGTCTTGGGATCGAGCGATTTACCCTCACCGCGGCGCAGGATGTCGGACGGGAGATTTTTTTCTCCATCACCATCATCATTCT
>DASVIU010000257.1:0-3729 GCA_036386275.1 Bacteroidota bacterium
CGATGAAGTTGACGAGAGCGTGCGTAAATGTCGCGCCTGCGAAGAAGTGCCAGCCGAGGAACGTCAGGAGAGCCAGGGCAATGACAGAAGGGACGAAGACCGAAGCGATCCGGTCTGCAAGACTCTGTATGGGAGCTTTCGACCCCTGTGCTTCTTCCACGAGCTTCACGATCTGGGCAAGCAGCGTGTGCGCTCCGACCGCGGTCGCCCTGAGCGTGACGCTCCCGTTCCTGTTGACGGTCCCTCCAACAAGCCGGGCACCGGGGGATTTCTCCACGGGAAGGCTCTCCCCTGTGACCATGGACTCGTCGACCGTCGTCGATCCGGAGGCAACGACTCCGTCCACCGGTATCCGCTCCCCCGGCCGGACCATCACGATGTCGTCGAGGATGACCTGATCGACGGGGATGTCGGATTCGCTCCCCTCCCGCATGACACGGGCCGTGGCAGGCTGAAGACCGAGAAGGCGCCGTATGGCGTCCGATGACCGGTGCCTGGCCCGCACCTCCAGGTACCTCCCGAGCAGAATCAGCGTGATGATGGTGGCCGAGGTGTCAAAATACACGGTTCCGGGTTCCGCGCCTCCTTCCAGCCAGGCGGGAAACAGGGTCACCACCCCGCTGTAGAGAAATGCCGCGCCGGTCCCCAGGGCGACAAGCGTGTTCATGTCCGCGGTCCCGTGCCTGGCGGTCTTCCAGAAGCCCGTGAAGAACCTCCTCCCCGAAAACAGGAGAACGGGTATGGTGAGCAGAAGGAGCAGAATGTTTGTCTCCTTCATGCCGAGCGGGACGACACTCTGAAACCAGGATGTCATCGATAGCATGCTGATGGCCATGACCGGCAGCGTCAGCGCGACGCCCACCACCAGCTCAGTTTTCAGCCGTTGAAGTCCGGTAGTGTAACGCCCGGCGCCTTCCTCCGTCCTCTCCTCCCCGATCGGTTTCCCGAGCGAGTATCCTGCGTCAGAGACAGCCTGGCGGAGGCGCTCCAGAGTGACGCGCACCGGGTCAAACGTAATCGTCGTCTGTTCGGTGGCGAGGTTCACCGTCGCAGCGCTCACTCCCTCCACCTTCTTCAACGCCTTCTCCACGCGCAAGACGCAGCTCGCACAGCTCATTCCTTCTACGGGAACCGTGATCGTTCCCTGAGGGCCTTTGATCTGTTGCATATCAGCCATGAATGATTTTCCCGGGCGGAAATGAAATCGCCGGACCCCGGCGGATGAGCGCTGCCGGAGTCTGGCGACGAAATCAGTCAACAATGATCGCTTACACTACGGCAAAGCCGGCTTCTTCAACTGCACTCTTGATCTGGGCACCCGACACTTTCGCTTCGTCGTACGCAATCAGAGCGGAACCAATCCGGACGTCCTTGACTTCGACACCGGGCAGTTTTGCGAGTTCCTTCCTGACGGACATAACACAGTGCCCGCAGGTCATCCCTGTGATTTTCAGCTCTTCGTTTTTCATCGTTCACACTCTCCTTGCTCTCAGTCTGTAAGATGCGGCGGAGACCTGCAAAGGGTCTGCGCATCGGTGAGCGGTCAACGGACCAGGAGCATTTTCTTCGATGCCGCGAGGCTACCCTGCTGCAACGTGTAGAAATAGACTCCGCTTGAAAGGCCGAAGCCGTCGAACCGCACCTCATGGTCCCCCGCGCCCTGGACTCCGTCGACAAGCGCCGCGACCAGTGCCCCGTTGAGGGAATAGATTGTGAGCCTGACCCGGCCGGGGCCGGCGAGCCTGTATGTGATCCGGGTGGATGGGTTGAACGGGTTCGGGTAGTTTTGTCCCAGACTGAATGAGGCCGGGAGAGCAACCTCCGGCCCGGATGGAGCTGAAGCTACGATCAGACCGGCGTCCACCCAGGCAGAGTACCAGAGATCCGCCAGCGCAACGGTAGCCCCCTGCATCTCACGCAGCGTCAACGAACGACATTCGTTCCAGAGCTCCGGTATGTACCCGGCGGGGGGTGTTCCGGTTCCGTTCCAACCGGAAAAAGATTTGGCCCCGTTGTCGCCCCTGAGAACGGAATCCGCTAACGAGTTGGATGCCAGGAGGTACGCCATCACGTACGCAAACCTGTTGCCGACATACACGACCGGCACAGGAGTTACAGAGAGTTGCGCGGCGTAGGCATTGATCATCGCGGTTTCATATCGCGAATGGATGCCGTCGTTTCCCGTGTTCTGTCCGTCATAATTGACCGTCACGTGCAGCGGCTGGTGTCCGTCCCCGACATAGTGGCCTAGATCCGCGGCGATCGATTCAGCCCTGGCAAACGACCCCCTTTTCAGGGACGCAACGAGGGAATCATATGTCTGGACTGTCGCCCACGGAAGGATGCCGATGGCGGTCACGCGCGAATCGCCGTAGATTCCCCTGAGCGAATCGAGATTGGGGGTCAGGTTCGCAAAGGCGTCGTACGATTCGATGTCGATGAAGTGTTTGGGGCCCTCCGTCGGGTCTTTCCCTTTTCGGGTGTCGGCATCGGAGGCATGCTGGCCGAAATACGCGCCTTCGTTTATGAACATGGACATCCCCGCGGGGAGGTTGTTGACGGCCCTCGTGTTGATGAACAGGTGCCCGACATTTCCCCATCCGAGGGCAAGGAGCGCGCCAAGGAGTGAGAGAAAAATCAACGATCGGTGCCAGCCCAAACGCGCGGATGTCCTTTTGCTCATGCATTCAATATACCCCCCGGGGGGTGGAGAATCAACACTCTCTTTGCGGGTGAGAGACGGGTTTGCTACATTCATGCATGTCCTCCACACTGTATTCCACTTTGCTGATCGGGCTGAGTCACCTCTCGCTGACCGGAGAAAGGAATACTCTGGCGATAGAGGGGTTTCGCCGGGCCGGTGTGCTTGTGCCGTTGATCCTGGGGGTCGAGGGGGCCGATCTGCTCTTTACGAGACGAACGGACCATGTCGAGACGCACAAGGGACAGATTTCATTCCCCGGAGGGATGGTCGACGAGGGGGACGCGGATATCGTGCAGACTGCACTCCGGGAGGCGGAGGAGGAGCTCGGGATCGGCTCAAAACTTATCGACGTCAAAGGCATTCTGGACGACCTCGCAGTCCCGTCCGGATTCATAATCACGCCGGTGGTGGGGATCCTGAGCGCACATCCTTCGCTGGCGCCGAACCCGCAGGAAGTTGCCGAGGCCTTTACGGTTCCACTCGCGTTTTTCTGCAACCCTGCAAACGGGAGGTCGGAGCTACGTGAATACCGGGGAGGAAAAAGGGAAGTCTGGTTTTACGAACACGGGGAGCACATTATCTGGGGAGCGACGGCGATGATCGTACGATCGCTCCTCGTTAGTCTGGGGGTGCTGAAGGGGCAGGTCTAACAGTCACGCCTCAGAGCAGCGTGATCGTTGATCACGCCACGCATCTGCGTGATCGTTGATAGCGCCGGTCTGAGGCGTGATTAAGTGGCAAGGGCGAAATCGACAGGGACGAAGCGCTCTCCCACTTTGTACCCATGCCCCTTCGCGTACTTCTTCAGCCTGTCAAAGAGAATCGCCCGGGCCCGGTGAAGCCGTGACCGGACCGTGCCGATAGGAATCTCGAGCGCGTCCGCAATCTCTTCGTAGGGTAGATCCTGCACGTCCCGCAGGATGATGACGCTCTTGAACTTCTCCGGAAGCGACGCAATCGCCACGGCAATCTCGTCTTCGAATATCTCCCCTTCGATCTCGTCGGGTTTCTCCGTCGCGCGCGGC
>DASVIU010000258.1:0-2182 GCA_036386275.1 Bacteroidota bacterium
ACTTCGGGATCCGGCCAGGGGCATACGCTCGTCGACCAGAAAACCGCGGGGGATTTCAACAGCATAAAGATCCATGTTGTGGTCGACAATGGCATCCCTCTTCAGGTTGCCCTGAAGCTCCAGTTTCTGGACAGGACGAAACGGCTTCTCATCGACATTCCGCAAACGGCGGGGGACTCGATCACCGTCCCCGCCCCCGCTCTCCTCGGGGGAACCGTTCAGTCTCCTTCGCATACGGAGAGAGTCATACAGCTGGCTGACACAGAAATCCAGCAGTTCAACAGCGCCTATTCGCTCGTCTACTTTCTCCACATCTCGACCGCCGGGACGAATGTCCCCCCTCTCGAATCCACGCAGATGATTACCATCAGAGTATGGGCGGAGTTCATATACCAGGTGAACAAATGAAAACGAGCTCCCGTTCTTTGATGCGGGCGGTCGCCGTCGTTCTGGTTGGCGCCATTCTTCCATCGGGCACATTTGCCGGGGACCAGACGAACATACGAGGTCTCGGGATGGCAAGGACGTCGGCCGCCGCCTCACGCGGTCTCGACGCAATCGGGATCAATCCCGCGAATCTCGCCCTGCCCGACGACGGAACTGTGACAATCAGCCTGCTGCCTGTCGGGGTCGGCGTGGGAAGCGATTTCATGACCTACGGGCTGTACAACAAGTTCTTCACCGGAGTAGAATCCCCGACCGGCCGGATCGCGAGGAATCTCTCGGAGAGCGACAAGCAGGAACTGCTGGACGCGTTCCCGGGAGGGATCGGGAAGATCGGAGCTGATGCTGAGGTCCGTCCCATAGGACTGGCGCTCCGGTTCGAAGGGTTCGCAACGTTCGCCCTCACGGCGACGGAACGGGTGGCGGCAACGGCGTCGATCCCCTCGTCGTATGCGAAGTTCCTTCTCGAAGGGGTGACTCCGGGGTCTGCGTACGACTTCGGCGGGGGAGGGGGATCGGCCGCATGGACGCGTGAGTATGCTCTCTCTGCCGGGTTCAAGCTTCCGGCGGTACCCTGGTTCAGGAGCTGGTCGGGGGGGCTTTCGGTAAAGCTGGTACAGGGATTTGCCTACGCGGCTGTCACGCGCGACAACACGTGGCTCTCGGCGGGAAGTAACGGCGTGCTCGACGCCAATATCGACCTTGCCGGCGTCAGCTCGCACGCGGACGTGGAGCATTCCCCCTTCCCCGCTCCCGCGGGTAGCGGGATCGGGATCGACATCGGATTCTCCGCCGAGGTAAACGAATTCCTGATTGCAGCGATCAGCGTCACGGATATCGGCTCGATGCGCTGGGACGGAGACGTGAAGGAAGTGTACGGACAGGGGCGGATGCACCTCGATGACCCGACGAACAGCGCCCAGCGGGATTCACTCGAACACGCGGTGACAGGGAATACAAGACCCGGCGGGGCGTTCACCGTGGGGCTCCCGACCACTCTCCGGATGGGCGTCCAGGCCGAACTTAAGAATATCCCATGGGTGAAAGAGATCTTCCACGGGGAGATGACGGCGGCGTGCGACTATACACAGGGGTTCTCGGATTTTCCGGGATCGAGCCGGGTCGGCCGCCTTTCGCTCGGGCTGGAGTACCGCCCGTGGCAGTTCCTCCCGATCAGAACGGGTCTCGGGCTCGGCGGGGAGGACCGTTTCAATTTCGCTCTCGGGTTCGGCCTCAAGGTCTGGGTGATCCAGCTCGACGTCGCATCCGACAACATCGGCTGGCTTTTTTCGCATGACTCGTTCTCACGAGGATCCCTGGGTGTAGGCCTTACGCTGAAGATGTAGGCCTTCCCTCTATCACCGGCGAGAATATCGCGCAGCCTCGCACAATTCCGCACCGGATGGGGATGCATGAAGAGCCAGAAGGACGGGCTCTCCTCCTGCTACAGCGTGAGTATTTTCACGTTGCGATACCAGACGGGATGACCGTGGTATTGCAGCCCGATGTTCCCCACCCGTGGCATATCTTTGTAGGCGGTGTTGAACTTGTTCGGCGTCCCGTCCGGATTCTTGTGCGCTTCGGTCCAGCGGTTCAGGTCCATCGCGATGACCTGTCGGCCGTTCAGCACCACGGTGATCATGCTCCCCTTGCATGTTATCGTGTAGTGGTTCCACTCGCCGGGCGGTCTGACTGCGTTCGCCGAGGGGGCCAGGCAATCGAATATCGCGCCGCAGTC
>DASVIU010000259.1:0-5518 GCA_036386275.1 Bacteroidota bacterium
TATGTGTTCAAGGAGACATTTACCGACGCGGTGCCGAAGGACTCGACGATCCAGAGATTGCCGAAGATCACGGAGAACGTCGACAAGGAGGGGCACTACAAGGTCAACAAGTACAAGCTCAATTTCACCCCGGACATTGTCTACGGCAACGCGGGATACGACACATTCTACGGCGTGACCGGCTCCACGATCATGGCGTTCAGCGACCTGATGGGGGACCATCAGATTATTTTCTCGACGAACCTGCTTCTTGACCTGAAGAACAGCGACTTCGCGCTGCAGTACTACTACCTTCCGAACCGCATGGATTTCGGCATCGGGGGATTTCACAGCGCGCGCTTCATCGCCCTCCTCGATCAGTTCGGGGGGAGCATTTACCGCTTTCAGACGTACGGCGCGTCCCTCTCCGCCATGTACCCGTTCGACCGGTTCGACCGCCTGGAGATGGGGCTGAACTGGTTCACGATCTCCAAGGAGAATATGGAGGTCACGGAAATGCCGGCTGAAAACCTCACCGTGGTCGTGCCGCAGCTCTCCTATGTCCACGACACATCGCTCTGGGGCTACACGGCTCCGATGCTGGGCTCGCGCTACAAGTTCACGCTTTTCGGGACCCCCAAATTCGGCCTGAGCGGGATAAGCTTCCTCAACGCCACGGCGGACTACCGGACGTACCTCCGCCTCGGGCGCAACTACAGCATGGCCTTCCGCGTGGCGGGAGGAGGGAGCTTCGGTGCGAATCCGCAGAAGTTCATCGTCGGGGGGACATCCAACTGGATCAACAGGACTTTCACCAACGATTACATCCCGTTGACGAACGCTTCGGACTACATATTCCTTCAGGCGGGCGTACCGCTGCGCGGATACGATTACAATGCTCAGATCGGTTCAAAATACGGCCTGTTCAACTTTGAGTTCCGCTATCCGCTCTTCGCATTCCTTCAGGCGGGACCCCTGCCGATCGGACTTCAGAGCCTTGCCGGAGTCATGTTCTTCGATATGGGATCGGCATGGGACAAGGGGCGGGATTATGTGGCATTCACTCATGACGAGAACGGTAGCCTCGTTACCCGCGATCTTCTGATGGGCATGGGGACCGGCGCGCGGATATTTTTCCTGGCCTTCCTCGTCCGGTTCGATGTCGCCTGGGCATGGGATGTTCACTCCTTCTCCCCGCCCAAATACTACTTCTCACTCGGAACCGACTTCTGACCCCGCCCTAAGGAGTCATTGCGAGGGGCACGCCGTAGGCGTGCCCCGAAGCAACCTGCTGTTACACGGTGTCATTGCGAGGCACAGTCATTGCGAGACACAGTCATTGCGAGGGGCACGCCGTAGGCGTGCCCCGAAGCAACCTCTGTTACACGGTGTCATTGCGAGCAAAGCGAAGCAATCTGTTCAACCCGAGCCCGCTTCAATTCAGCGGGAGCCTCACCGTAAACACCGACCCCTTCAGCACCTCGCTCTCCACCGTAATCGTCCCCCGGTGCAGTTCCGCGATCCACTTCGCGATGGAGAGCCCGAGCCCGGTCCCCCCCATCTCCCGTGAGCGTGCCTTGTCCACCCTGTAGAACCGGTCGAATATCCGCGGGAGATCCGCATCCGGAATGCCGATCCCCGTATCGCTCACCCGGAACACCACCACACCGTCCTGTCTTTCCAGTGACAGCGTCACTTTTCCCCCCTCCGGAGTGTACTTGATAGCGTTGTCAATCAGGTTCAGGAAAAGCTGCCGGAGTCTGAGCCTGTCCCCGACGATCATGACGGGCGAGCCCGCCTCGAGCGTCACTGCGATGTGTTTCTCCGAGGCGAGAATACAGCTGTCCTCGAAGAGTTCCTCGAGGAGTGTTTTCATGTCGACCTCGGAGAACTCGGCGCGGTAGAGGCCCCGGTCGGCCTTGGCGAGTGTCAGGAGGTTGTCGATGATGGATGTGAGCCGCAGAATCTCTTCAAGCGTGCTCTCCAGGACACGCCTGTATCCTTCGGGGGTCTTCGGGCTCCGGAGAGCGATCTCGATTTCCCCGCGAACGATCGTCAACGGTGTGCGGAGCTCATGCGATGCATCGGCCGAGAACTGCCTGATCCGGAGAAAGGACTCATGGAGGCGCCGGATCATCTCGTTGATTGTCACCGTCAGCCTGCCGATCTCGTCGTCGCTCGGTCTCAGGGGGAGCGACTGGTCGAGGCTCTCCGCGGTGATGCGCCGGGTGCGCCTGGTGATGTCGTCCACAGGGGAGAGTGATTTCTTGGCGAGCGCAAACCCGCCGAACACCGAGACAAGCAACGCGATCGGGAACAGCACGAGGAAAATCACATAAAGGCTTTGCAGCAGGTCCCGCACCTCCGAAAGCGGGTACCCGACGAGATACGTGTAGCTGTCGTCGCGTGCGAGCGCAATCCTGACCGGCTCCCCGTTCAGCCAGCCCGTCGTGAGGACCGTCCCGTTCACGGCCACCGTGTCCATGATGACAAGGCTGTCGGTCCCGAGGTTATACGACCGGTAGATGATCGTCCCTCTCCTGTCTGCGAACTGAATGTAGATCTTCTTCGGACTCTGGAGCGTGTGCTTGAATATCTGGTTCCAGATCTCGTCCGCCTCCTCGGTGGTGTCCTTTCCGGCGGCCTCCTGGGTTGCGGGGATCTGACCGGCTTTCTTTCTGATCATCGTGTCGATCGAGCGCCTTCCGGGTTTGACCTTCGACTCCTGCGGCTGGATGAAGTCGCGCACCCAGCGGACCTCGTTCTTGAGAGAGAGATCGAGGTTCTCCGAGAGCGTTTTGCTTGTGTAATAGTAGGAGAGGGCCCCGAACACGAACAGGGTGGAGAGCACGAGCAGTGTGTACCAGAGCGTCAGCCGGGCCCGTATGGACTGTATTCGGAGCTTCACGCTCTCATTCCTTCCGGAGGACGTACCCGACCCCCCGCACTGTATGGATCAACTTGCCGGTGAACCCGGATTCGATCTTTGCGCGAAGGTGGTTAATGTACACGTCGATGAGGTTAGTTCCGGTGTCGAAGCTGTAGTCCCAGATGTGCTCCGATATGATCGACCTGCTCAGCACGCTCTCTTTGTTCCTGAGAAAGAACTCGAGCAATGCGTACTCCTTGGCGGTCAGATCTATCGGCTTCCCAGCGCGATTCGCCTTGTGCGAGACCGTGTCCAGCTCGAGGTCGGCGAACTTCAGGAGCGTGGTTTTGTCAAGCACCCCGCGGCGAAAGAGCGAACGGATGCGTGCCAGGAGCTCGGCGAATGCAAATGGTTTGGTGAGGTAGTCGTCCGCCCCGCTGTCGAGTCCCGCCACCTTGTCTTCGGTGGCGGTTCTTGCCGTGAGCATCAGTATCGGCGTCGCCCCTTCCCCCTTCCGGTAGGAGCTCGTGAGCTCGAGCCCGCTGAGCCCGGGGAGCATCACATCGACGATGAGGAGATCGTAATTGCCGGTCTGCGCCATCCGGAGTCCCTCTTTGCCGTCGGGTACCGTGTCCACCAGGTAATACTCCCCCTCCAGTCCATCTTTGATCATGAGGGCAACTTTCGGGTTGTCCTCGACGACGAGGATGCGCATAGCCTGTGTCGCAGTCGGTTGTGTCATTTCACCGGAAAAATAGCGGATTTCGTCACAACTTGCAAAGGTGTTCCCCCCCCGGAATGTCGCGCGGAACGCTTTCGATTCACTTTCCCTCCGAAGGTGCGAACATCTCCCCGAACAGTTCCTTGACATGGGGGAATATCCCGCCGTGTTGGGCCGCGAGGTACGTCATGATCCTCTCGCCGCCGTAGTAGAATGTCACCCGATCAAAAGGTTGTTCCCGGCCGGCAAGGTTCGGCTGCAGATTGTACCGGAGCCGGATCTTGTTCTCGATATACCGCGCGAATCCTTCCTTCCATTCCACCCACACCATGTACTCATAGTCATCCTGCGCCAGCCGGTGTTTCAGGTCCCGGCCGGATTGCAGCAGAGCCGGTGCATCGCGATCTCCGAGTGCCCGCATCAACCTGGAGTACGCTTCGACAAATACAGTATCATTGTACGGGAAGCGGTGGTTGATCTCCCAGGAATAATCCCGTGCCGCTGCCGCGGCCTGTGCGATGTGCAGCTCCTGCTTCAGATCGTTTTCGCATGTAAGGGCTTGCGTGCAGTGTATGAACTCGTGGAATATCGTCGCGTAGCCTTTCAGTGAATCGAACACCTCCCGGCTGACGATGCAGGTGGGCCGGTTGCCATAGCTGAAGAGGGGGAAGGATGCCCTGATCCCCCGTTCCATCGGGAAGGGCACCGGCTCTTTTCGTTGGAAACGGTAGGAAGTTCCGGTGGAGTCGATATCGAAGATGAACAGATTCGCCCCCTCCACGACGGCGACCGGATGCAATCTGGCAAGGAAGGGATGGATCTCCTTGATTTCCTTCTGGATCTGCATCAGCCGGCTGAGCGCTGAGTCGACATTTGCTATGACCCGTTCGTCGGAGAGTGTGCCGGATTGACTGATCGCCCGGGAAGAAATCAGCAGAAGAGAAACGACTGCCGCGGCGATTATTCTGGTGCGCATGTGTACCTCGCTACTTCTTCTCGAGAAATCGCTCGATCTGCCGCCTGTGGCGGAGGATGTGGACAATCGCATGCTCCAGCATCTGTTCCATGTCATACTGCACACCCCACCTGGAATTGATGCGCACGGCGCTCACCTGCTCGTCTGAATACTCCCAGCGCCCCTCCAGTGTCTCTACAGTATATGCGAGCATATGCTTGATCTGGTCCAGCGATTGGGTCCGGGCAAGGACCGGAAGCGAGGGTCGTTCGGACGGAACCGAGAACGCCTGCCGGATGTAGTCGGCATAGCTGTATCCGGATCCGATGACGTGATTCGTGATTGTCTGAACCGACCGGCAGTGCGGATCCGCTGTGCGCGTATCGCGTTCGCGTTCAAATTCTACGTCGGAGATGCCGTTGACGATCCGGACGAGATCCGATGCCGCGCGCTCGTATTCGTCCATCATGGCGCCGACTCCTCCGCTCCTGTACGATTTGCTCATGGAAGTCTCCTTATGGAATCACAATTGATTTATCGGGGAGGGTGTACCTGTAGCCGATGATCTGGGTGGTGGTTACCGGATCTTTTGAACACCCCGAACTACCCGGCTCTGTCTCACCGAACGTCCCGGTAACCTCCACGCCCACGTTTGGGATTCCGAAAAGTCCCCCGATGACAACAGGTTTGTCGGGCGCCGCGACCTTGAGCGCGAGTGAATCGGCTTTCATGCCGAGTGTCACCTGAAGAGAAAAGGCTCCGCTTGAATCAGTGATGCTCTGGGTTCTGTCCCCCTGGTGATAGGAGTACACCGCTGAAAGGTCGACGGCAGAGTCGGACCGTATCATGCTGAATTTTCCGGTGAGTGAGACGATGAAAAGGGCTTTCGGGCCGTTCGATGCACGCAGGACCGTGCCGTTCAGGACATACTGATGATAGGGCTGGGGAAGGGGTTCATTGGCAAATGTGAATGGTGCGAGTGCGGCGATCACAA
>DASVIU010000260.1:0-3811 GCA_036386275.1 Bacteroidota bacterium
CGGCTGAACACCGCAGGGGGAGACATCAGGTTGTTCGTGCCGGAGGGTGCGAAAGCCACGATCAATGCGCGGATTCACATCGGTGGCTGGTGGCGCAGCCAGAAGGACACGTACGAGATACGGTCGGATTTTGCAATGGAAAAATATGAAAATGACGAACAGAGCCACGAGATCCATGCGACGATACTCCTGAACGGGGGGGGCGAGCAGGTCACGCTTGATGCCGTTTCCGGCAATATCGAGATTCGCAAGGGGAGACCGTGAGATGCTTGTCGCGTTGATGCTCCTCCTGCCCGTGATCGGACAGGGTGACGATCCTCCGACCCCGCCCCGCCTTGAGGTCCAGGCGGTCCGTCTGAACGGCCCGGTGACGATCGACGGCATCCCCGGGGAAGCCGCCTGGCATGATGTCCCCCCCTTTACCACGTTCACGCAGCGCGATCCTGTCGAGGGGGGTGTGCCCGGCATGAGGACCGAAGTCCGCGTGGCCTACGACGACTTTGCTCTTTATGTCGCTGCACGGATGTATGATCCCTCCCCCGATTCCATTATCGTGCGTCTCGGGCGCCGCGACGTCCCGCAGAATGCTGACCTCTTTCAGCTCTACCTCGATCCGTACCACGACGGGCGGTCCGGCTTCTACTTCGGACTCGATCCCGCGGGGACGTTGTATGACGGCATTTTGTACAACGATGACTGGAGCGACGACTCCTGGGACGGCGTCTGGGAGGGGAAGGTGCAGAAGGATGCGGAGGGGTGGACCGCGGAAATGCGCATCCCGTTCTCCCAGCTCCGGTTTCACGAACAGGAGGGACCGGTGTGGGGGATCAACTTCCGGCGGGATATCGCCCGGAGGAATGAGACCGACTGGGCGGTGTTCACCCCGAAGAACGGGAGCGGCTTTGTCTCCAGGTTCGCCGACCTGACGGGTATCCGCGGCATACACCCGGGGCGGGATATCGAGATCCTCCCGTACATCACGACGCGGGCCGAGTACCTCCAGCACGCGGCCGGAGACCCGTTCAAGACCGGGTCCCACTATGTCCCGAGAGTCGGCGCGGATTTCAAAGTCGGGCTCAGCTCGAACCTGACCCTCAATGCAACGGCGTACCCTGATTTCGGCCAGGTGGAGGTGGATCCCGCGGTCGTCAACCTGAGTGACGTTGAAACCTACTTCAACGAAAAACGTCCATTCTTTGTCGAAGGGGCGTCCACGTTCCGGTTCGGAAGGGGGGGAGTAGTCAACTACTGGGGGTTCAATTGGGGAGATCCCGAGTTTTTTTATACGCGGCGGATTGGGAGGGCCCCTCAGGGGAGCCTCCCTGCCGCGGACTACCTGGATATGCCGGCGGGCACGGACATACTCGGTGCCGCCAAAATCACGGGGAAGCTGGGGGAGGGCTGGAACATCGGGGCTGTGCAGGCACTCACGGGGCGCGACTATGCCGGCCTTCAGACGGCGGGTGTCCGGACGAGCCTTGAAGTCGAGCCGATGACTTACTATGGCGTCGCCCGGGTGCAGAAAGAATTTGACGGAGGGAGAGAGGCCCTCGGCTTCATCTCGACGACGACCTCCCGCATGTTCCGGGACGACCGGCTTCGGGATGACCTGAACAGCATGTCCACTGTCGCAGGACTGGACGGATGGGCGTTTCTCGACGGAGACAAAACCTGGGTAATGAGCGGCTGGGGGGCGGCATCCATGGCGAAGGGGGACCGGACAAGGATGATCAACCTCCAGAGCGATGCGCAGCATTATCTCCAGCGCCCCGATGCGGTCCATTACCGGATCGACAGTTCGGCAACGTCGTTTGCGGGATACGCAGGGAGGCTCGTCCTTGTGAAGCAGCGGGGCAATTTCTTCTTCAACTCGGCGGTCGGCGTCATCGACCCCCGGTTTGACAACACCGACCTCGGGTTCCTCTGGCGATCCGGCATGATCAATGCCCATGCAGGAGGCGGTTATCAATGGACCGAGCCGACAGAGTGGTATCGCAGTGCCCAGACGATGCTGACGGTATTCCAGACCACCGATTTCGACGGTAATCTCACCTGGCGCGGGATCTACGGCCAGGGGACGGTCCAGCTCCTCAACTACTACCAGCTCCGGGTTGACGGTGCATATAATCCCCGGACTGTCAATCCCATGAGAGCGCGCGGCGGTCCGCTGACGATGAACTGGGCCGGGTACCAGATCGACTGGGAGTTTACGACCGACGTCAGAAAAAACGTCGACCTGGATTTCTCGTCGTTCATGTACAACGACAGGGAAACAAGCTGGAATCTGTATGCCATGCTGGATGTGAAGCCCTCCAGGAACATCTCGTTGAGTTTCGGGCCGGGCCTTGAACGGAATGTCGATTACCTCGGATGGGTCGGTTCGTTTGTCGATCCCGCGGCGACCGCGACATACGGGAAACGGTACGTCTTCGCGCTTCTGAACCAGACGACACTCTCCGCGACGATCCGTTTGAACTGGACGTTTACCCCCGAACTCAGCCTGCAGCTCTATGTCCAGCCCCTGATCTCCGCGGCAAACTACCGGAATTTCCGGGAGCTCGCAAGGCCGCGGTCGTATGAGTACCTGGAGTACGGGACAGCCGGGTCATCCATTTCCCTGCAGGACGGGACATACACGGTCCTCCCGCCGGGCGGGCAATCCGCCCCTTTCGTATTCTCCAATCCGGATTTCAACCTGAAGTCATTCCGGGGGAACGCGGTCCTCCGATGGGAATACCTCCCCGGTTCCACGCTGTACCTCGTGTGGACGCAGACCCGCTCGCAATACGACGTCACGGGGGACTTTCAGTTCAATCACTCGCTGGGACAGATGATGGACATCCGTCCCGACAATATTTTCATGGTCAAGCTGAGCTACTGGTGGAACAGATGACTCAAACAAAGAGAGGAGCCACGATATGAAACGTCTTCTGCTTCTGGTCCTTATGGTATCTCCGTTCATGCTCTCCGCAGCACCGCAGGCGGACTACGAGAAGGAATTTGTCACGTCGCAGGGAAAGAAGCTCGACATCGACCTGAAGACGGGGGGAGAGATTTCAATAACGGGCTGGGACAAAGAGGCGGTCTCCGTAAAAGGATTCCGTGAAGGACGCGACAGGAAAGAGGCGATACTGGAGATGGAGGAGAATTCGTCGGGTGTCTCCATCAGGTCCCACTACACGGGGTCGCGGCATAACCGAAACGGAGGGATACGACTTGAGATCAGCGTCCCCCGCCGTTACGACGTCCACCTGGAAACCATGGGGGGAGGTGTTTCCATCGAAAACGTGGAGGGGAGGATGGCCGGCAAGACAATGGGTGGCGCTCTCACGCTGAGCGGACTGAAGGGAAACCTCGACCTCCTGACAATGGGGGGAGCGGTAACGCTGAAGAACTCCGATGTCGACGGGAACGTGAAGACGATGGGGGGCGAGGTGCTCATGGAGGACGTGACCGGAGATGTGAAACCCTCGTCGATGGGGGGGAGCGTCAGACAGAAAAACATCACGCGCCGATCCGGTGAAGTCAGGGGGAGCGAAGTGAACATATCGACAATGGGGGGAGATATCAATGTGGACGATGCCCCGCTTGGCGCGGCCCTCAGCACGATGGGGGGGACGATCCATGTCCGGTCTGCCGCGAAGTTTGTGAAAGCGAAGACGATGGGGGGAAAGGTCCTGCTTGACGCCGTCGACGGCTGGATGGAAGCAACTACGATGGGGGGGGACGTCAAGGCCACGATGACCGGGAACCCGTCTGACGGAAAGCGGTCCGTCGCGCTCACGTCCATGGCGGGCGATATCACGCTAAG
>DASVIU010000261.1:0-2440 GCA_036386275.1 Bacteroidota bacterium
TCTGCGTATCGGGTCCTGATCCCGGGGCTGACGCCGGACGGGACGCCGGGATCCGGGTTGTTTTTTGGTCATGAAATTCAAGTGATTCCGCGGGAGCCCGGGGAGGCATTCGGGCGCTGCGGTGGGCCGGATCTGCCTGTTCACCCTTGAGAAAGTAGTCCGGGTTAATGTGACTGTTCTGAAGCTGTGCCTCGACACGCGCCAGGACGAAACAGGTGACGACCGCACCGGGGAGGGCTTTTGTGATTGCCCTGCTTATCGCTTCAAGCGTCGCTCCCGTCGTTGCGATATCGTCGACCAGGAGAACCTTCACACCACTGGCAAGCCCCGAGGCATCAAACCGATAGACGCCGTCGAGTTCCTTCTGACGTGCCACCCTCCCCGCGAGAGATGTCAGGGCCCGGACCGCCTTTTCCTTCTCCAGGCGTTCAGGTTCATAGGCCGCACCGCTCCCCCCTGCGATCGCCACGCACAGCCGGTCAAGAGGAATGTTTGGCGATGCCTTCGATTCGGCCGCCCCGAGGGCACGGACGATAATATCGAATTTCAGGTCCTTACATACTCGCGGAGCCGCAAGGGCTATCCATCTCGCGGCCTGGGGTTCGCAGCCATCCTTGAAATCGTGGAGAGATCTGGAGACAATATCCTGGTAGCCAACCCGGGCAGCGTGATAGTAGGCAACATGGTACAGGCGTTCGACGCCGGGATAACGTCTTGACGATTGCAGCACGCTGGAGGGAGCCTGCGGTGGTGGCGTTTTCATACAGTGGGTCCTCTTTTACGGGTGCGGTTCAGGCACCGGTACGGTTTTCCTTACTGAGTTTCAGGCCGAACGCGTTGACGTGCTTCACGATATCGATGGCGAAAGACTGGAAAACCATGACCAGAACTACGAGCGCAGTGGACCCGTATATGACCGGGGCCAGTGAACGCAACGCTATGAGTGCTCCCGACATCATTCCCCCCTGACATGATTCTGCGTGCAGCCTGTCTCTGACCTGGTCCTTATGCTGCAAAAATTGAGCCACTCCACGCCCCTGGCAGAATCGCATATTTACGCGGGTTCTCCGCTAAAAATACGGGACTCGGGAGTACTTATTACCCACGGGAGGTGAAACAATTTCCTCTTTGCATTGTTGACTCGAAACCCCTATAATACAGCCCATCCCTCATCCCCCTCTCAATGGACACCGACACGATACCCATCGCCGAGCCCGGCTCCTTTCCCAAAATCAGCCTCACTGCTGCCGAAGGTTCCAACGAGCCTGTGAAGTTCGAATTTACGAAGAGCTTCCGGATCGGCCGCGATCCGGAATGTCAGGTCCGGCTCACGGATGTCGCAGTCAGCAAGGTCCACCTTGAAGTCTACTTCGAGAAAGACAGGTGGTGGGCGCGGGATCTTAGCAGCACGAACGGCACATTCCGGGGGGGGAAGAAAATCACGAAGGTGCAGCTCGGCGCCAGAACGAAATTGATACTCGGCCGCACGGGACCTCTGCTCACCTTTGAAGTTGAAGGTGCGGGCGGAGACGGCGACAAGACCCTCCTGAAGCCGCTCTTCTCCCCGACCGCATTCCTCGACAAGTACCTGAAGGATCCGAACGCAAAGGATGACGCAGGGGAACAGACAAGACTCATCAGGCAGAAGTTCGTTGTCCAGGAGAAGAAACGCTCGCGGAAATATATCCGTGTCATCATTGTGATGGGTGTTCTTGCTCTCGTCGCCAGTGCGTACGCTGTCTACAAGCACATGCAGGTGCACAAGCAGGAAGTCCTTGCGCAGGAAGCATTCTATGACATGAAAGCGCTGGACATCGCCTATGCGTCCCTCAAGAAACAACTCGGGTCCATCGCCGGTGACACCGCGGCACACGTAGAAGTCGGCACGTATCTGGAGAGAAGGCGGAAGCTGACGGCGACATACGAGAAGCTTATCGGAGAGCTCGGGATTTATTCCGAGGGGATGGACGACAAGCAGAAGACCATCTACCATGTCGCCCGCGTCTTCGGGGAATGTGAGATCGGGATGCCCGGGGATTTCATCGAGGAAGTAGAGAATTACATTGACCTCTGGAAGAAATCTCCAAGGCTGAGGCAGGCGATCGCCAAAGCAGAGGAGAGCGGCTACCCGGCCAGAATTGCGGAGGCAATGATCGCGCAAGATCTCCCCCCCCAGTTTTTCTACCTGGCGCTCCAGGAGAGCGAATTCGACTCTGCAGTCGTCGGCCCCGAAACCCGGTTCGGGATCGCAAAAGGGATGTGGCAATTAATGCCCGGCACCGCGGTGCAGTACGGGCTGAAAACAGGCCCGCTGATCAGGGTCGCCAAGCCGGACCCCCGTGACGAGAGACAGGATGTCTCAAAATCAACCTCGGCGGCTGCAAGATACATCAGCGACATCTACAACACGGAGGCCCAGGCCTCGGGTCTCCTCGTGATC
>DASVIU010000262.1:0-5782 GCA_036386275.1 Bacteroidota bacterium
CCGCCCTCGAGATCAAGCGCTCGGGATACTCAAAACACCTTTCCGGGGGGGTGGTACTCACGGGCGGGGGGGCCCTCATCAAGGGGACAGCCGACCTCGCAAAGGAAGTGCTCGGCATGCCGGTGAAAATCGGCATTCCGACGGGATTCTCCGGCGGTCTTGTCCGTGAAATCGAGAACCCGGCGTATTCCACCGCCGTCGGACTCGTGTACCACGGGATGAAAGTCCGCGACAGGGCGCCGGCACCGGCCCAGGCCGGAAAAAAGGACAAGTCGATGACGCGCATGGCGCAGAAAATGAAAGAATGGTTTGACCAGCTCTGAACATCCGGAGCGGAACGCACAAGAGTTTGTCTCATTCAACAAAGGAGGAACATCCGGTGATCGAACTCGACAATGGCCTCGATTGTGGCGCAAAAATTCGCGTTGTGGGGGTTGGCGGGGGCGGGGGGAATGCGATCAACAGTATGATCGACAAAGGACTC
This sequence comes from Bacteroidota bacterium, assembly GCA_036386275.1. Taxonomy (GTDB): domain Bacteria; phylum Bacteroidota; class Ignavibacteria; order UBA10030; family UBA6906; genus Fen-1273. The sequence goes on from DASVIU010000262.1 coordinate 485, forward strand.
CACGGAGTCGACTTCTTTGCGATCAACACTGACCTCCAGGCGCTGGAGCGCAACCTGGCCTCGAACAAGATCCAGATCGGGAAAAACCTGACGCGGGGACTGGGAGCGGGGGCGGATCCTTCGATCGGCCACAGGGCGGCCGAAGAAGACCGGGACGAAATAACGCGTGCGCTCTCGGGAAGCGATATGGTATTCATCACCGCCGGCATGGGCGGAGGGACGGGGACGGGCGGAGCCCCCATGGTGGCCAACATCGCCAAGAGCCTGGGTGCGCTCGTGGTGGGAATTGTTACGCGGCCGTTCAACTGCGAAGGGAAGAAGCGCGCGGCGCAGGCGGAGACCGGGCTGGAGGAACTGAAAAAACAGGTGGACACGCTGATCGTGATTCCCAACCAGAAGCTCCTCTCGATCGTGGACAGGAACACACCCCTGAAAGAAGCGTTCGACATCGCCAACCAGGTCCTCTACGGCGCGACCAGGGGGATCTCGGAGCTCATCACTGTCCCCGGGCTGATCAACGTCGACTTTGCCGACGTGCGTACCGTCATGCGGGAGATGGGAGACGCGGTCATGGGCTCGGGGATCGCCACGGGAGAAAACCGCGCAGTCGAGGCGGCACACCTTGCCATTTCGAGTCCGTTGCTCGAAGATGTCTCGATCTCCGGGGCGCAGGGAGTGCTCGTGAACATCACCGGCGGCGCCAACATGACGCTTGTGGAAGTCGATGAAGCGACGGAGATCATCCGCGAAGCGGCGGGGGAAGATGCGAACGTCATACTCGGTGCCGTCATTGACGGGAACGTGGAGAACGAAGTGATGGTGACCGTCATCGCCACGGGATTCAATCGCCGTGGCGGTTCTCCATCGATCGCCCGCATGCCAAGGGTGGCAAAGAGTGTCGAGAAGATTCCGTCGGGTCTCTCCGAGCTCCAGAAATACGACGAGCCTGCATATGTTCGCCGGGGTGTGGACATTTCCGTGCCGGCCTACCGCGCGGAGCAGCAAAGCAACAGGGAAAAAATCGACAAATCGGATCCGGAAAAACCCGCGTTCCTGCGCAAGATCATGGATTGAAAAACATCCCGGGTCGGTCCGGCGTATCTGATGGGTGGGGGCGCGCGGCGGTTGATTCTTCTCCCCCCTTTTGATAGATTGGCTGCATGAAGAATGTGCAGCACCTGTTGCTTGCCCTGCTCATCGGGACGGGGGTGGTTATTGCCCAGTCCGGAAATCCCACCAGTGCCTTCGCCATCACACGGCTGAAATACGCCGGCGGTGGGGACTGGTACAATGATCCCTCCTCAGAAGTCAACCTCCTGACGTTTGTCCACCGTGTCACCGGGATCGACACCGACCCCCGGTACCAGTTCGTCGATATCGCAGACGACGGGCTCTTCTCCCACCCGTTTCTCTTCATGACGGGGCACGGCAACATCACGTTCTCGGAGGCGGAAGCGCGGCGGCTCAGGACGTACCTGGAAAACGGGGGATTCCTGTATGCCGACGATGATTACGGGATGAACAAGCCCTTCCGCCGCGAGATAAAAAAAGTGTTCCCAGGGGAGGACCTCATTGAGATCCCTTTTTCGTACGGGCTCTACCACTGTCAGTTCGAATTCCCTGCTGGGGTCCCGAAAACGCACGAACATGATGGAAAAGCCCCCCAGGGATTCGGGATTTTCCTGCACGGGCGGCTTGTTCTTTATTACACCTATGAATCCAATCCCAGCGACGGCTGGGCCGATGCCGAAGTGCACGGAGATCCGGAGGAAAAGCGGCAGGAGGCCCTCCGTTTCGGGACGAATCTTGTCGTCTGGGTGTTGACCCACTAGGGGGACGGTGTGGACACGACCGGCATGTATACCGAGTTTCACGGGCGACTGGCAGCCGTGCGAAGGAAGCAGAACCTCGCCGCCATCATCCATGGTGCCGCCTTTTCCGGTTCCGTGTTCCTCCTTGCGCTTCTCCTTGCGCTTATCGGCGAGGAACTCTTCAACTTCGGTGTGGGGGGAAGGACGATTCTCTTCTGGTTCCTTCTCCTCATTGCCGTCATCCTCTTTCTCATGCGGATCGGCCGGCCCCTCGGGCGGCTTGCGGGAATACTTCCCGGGAGAGACGACCTGCAAACGGCCCGCGAAGTGGGGAGTGCCATCCCCCGGGTGAAGGACCGACTTGTGAACACGCTCCAGCTTGCCGCCGGCGGGGACGCCCGGCGCCTTTACTCCGGCGAGCTCATTGAAGCCTCGCTCGCGGATCTCCGCGCCGACTGCGAGGAGATCGACTTCTCATCGACGGTGGACGGTGCGGGCTCGCGGCGCATGGGCCGCTTCCTCCTTGTCTCTATTCTTTCCGGCGTTCTCCTTTTCGCACTCTTCCCGACCGCTTTCTTCGGTGCCGCGGACCGTCTCTTTCATTTCAGCGAAGCCTACGCCCTCCCCCCCCTGTTCCGGTTCGTCGTGGAGCCCGGCTCGCGCGAACTCATCAAGGGAGAGACCGTCCCGGTCCGTGTGCGCGTCCTCGGAGAAGCGCCCGGCGAGATCACGATTGCATTCCGCAGGCGGGGAGACCTCTACTACGAAGAGAGAGTTCTCCGGGCAGACGACGCAGGCCAGTTCCACCATCAGTTCACATCGGTCACCGAAACGACGGAGTACTACGTCCATGCCTGGGGCGTCCGGGGGGATGACTATGCGCTCACGGTGATGGACCGTCCGCTGATCAGAGCGCTTCGCGTCACAGTGTTCCCGCCGGCCTATAGTAGGCTGCCGGAGCGTCAACAGGACGACAATGCGGGCGATGTCGCCGCCCTGCGTGGGGCGAGGATCCGGTTCGACATCGAGGCAAACAAAGCTCTGAGCACGGGCCGGATCTCCCTGAGCGACAGCGCGGTGCTCCCGCTCGAAGTCACGGGGAAGAACGCGCACGGCACGCTCGTCCTGATGAAAGAACGGTCCTATCACATCGATCTCCGGGACAGCGCAGGAACCGGGAGCGTGGACCCGGTCGAATACTCCCTCAAAATCATCCCCGATGCCTTCCCGACGGTCACACTGCTCGCGCCGGGCGAGAACCTCGACCTCATCGACACGACGGCCGTCGATCTCCTGGCGAAGATCGCCGACGACTACGGGTTCAGCAGCGTGCGTCTGGGCTACAAGCTCGTGCAATCGAAGTACGAGAATCCCGCACAGGAGTTCACATACGTTTCCCTCCCCGTTCCGCCGGCAGGGACCGCCGAGGCCCTTGTACCGTACCGGTGGTCCATCGCAGGACTGCGCCTGGTGCCGGAGGACATCGTAAGCTATTTTGTCGAAGTGTTCGACAACGACATCATCTCCGGTCCGAAATCAGCGATGAGCGAGATCTACTCGCTCCGGCTCCCGTCAATGGATGAAGTGTTCGCGCAGGCCGACAAGGGGCATGAGGCAAGCATCGAAGGAATGCAGGATGCCCTGAAGCAGGCAAAAGAAGCGCGCAAGGAGATGGAGGAGCTGACACAATCCCTGCGGACTGACGCTGACAAAATGGAATGGCAGGACCGCCAGAAAGCAGGCGAGCTTCTCAAGAAATACGACGAAGTACGTTCGAAGATGGACTCGGTCAAGACGGCCGTCGAGAAGATGGCCGCCGATCTCGCCAAAAACCGGGTGCTCTCCAAAGAGACGCTTGAAAAGTATCAGGAGCTTCAGCAAATGATGGCGCAGATGTCATCGCCCGAGTTTGCCGAGGCAATGAAACAGCTCCAGCAGGCCATGCAGCAGTTGAGCCCCGATGCACTCCGGCAGGCGATGCAGCAGTTCAGCATGACCGAAGAGACGTTCCGCAAAAGCATTGAACGGACGTTGAGCCTCCTCAGGAGAATTCAGATCGAACAGAAGGTCGACGAGGCCGTACGGCGGACGGAACAGATGATCAAGCAGCAGGATATCCTGAGGGAGAACACCGAGAAAGCCCGCGCCGGCGATCAGGCCTCCATGGAACAACTCGAGCGTGAACAGAAAGAAGTGCAGGAGCACCTCAACGCTCTCAAAGCCCAGATGGAAGACCTTAAGAAGAAAATGGAGGAATTCCCCGCCGAGATGCCTCTGGGTGAACTCGAAAACGCGCAGCAGGAAATGAACCGGGACAGCCTGGACCAGCGCATGGAAGAGGTTTCCCGTGCCATGCAGCAGATGCAGCCGCAGCAGGCCTCCCGGGGCCAGAAGCAGGCACTCTCGTCGATGGCAAAGCTCGGCGACCACCTCCAGAAGATGCAGCAGGAAATGCGACAGAACCAGCAACGCCAGATCCTCAACGCCATGCGCCGGTCCATGCGCGATCTCCTTGATCTCTCCCGAAGAGAAGAGGCCCTCAAGAACGAGTCAGAAAGCCTGGAGCCGAACAGCAGGCGGTTCCGTGACAACGAAGAAGCGCAGATGGACGTCATGCGCGATCTCGGGATAGTGGCTGACCAGCTCGCGGCGCTCTCTCAGAAGACGTTCGGGGTGACCCCCGAAATGGGAAAGTCCATCGGGGACGCGCTGCGGAACATGAATGACGCCATGCGGTCTCTCGGGCAGCGGAACCGGGCGGCCGCCTCGCAGCAGCAGACCGATGCCATGGGCTCGCTCAACGAGGCGGCACAGCGGGTCGGGGATTCGATGAATGCGATGCAGCAGGGGGGCGGACAGGGGATGGGGATGGCGGGACTGATGCAGCGGCTGCAGCGGCTGTCATCGCAACAGGGGGGTATCAATAATGCTTCGAGGAATCTCGGGGCAATGACCCCGACGCAGGCTGCCGAAATGTCGAGGCTTGCGGGAGAGCAGGGGATGGTGAAGAAATCGCTCGAGCAGCTTGCGCGTGAAGCTGCGGCGGCCGGCGACCTGAAAAAGCTCATGGGGGATCTGAATCAGGCCGCACGCGAAATGATGGAAGTGCAGACCGACCTGACGTCGGGGAACTTCAATCCGGAGACCGTCAGGAAGGAAGACCGGATACTCTCACGGCTCCTTGACGCACAGCGGTCCACACGGGAACGCGACTACGAGAAAAAGCGGACGTCGACGGCGGGACATGACATCGTGCGGGAAAGTCCCGCGTCCATCGATCTCACCACGATCGAAGGGAGGAACAGGTTGCGCAGGGACATGCAGAAGGCGCTGGACGAGGGGTATGCCCGGGAATACGAGGATCTTATTAAACGATATTTTGAAGTCCTGGAGCAGCTCGAACCTCACACCCAATGAACACATGACGCCTAACGCCCTGGCAACCCACCTCTTTTCGACCTATGAACAGTACAGGCTCTTCTACCTG
>DASVIU010000263.1:0-1973 GCA_036386275.1 Bacteroidota bacterium
TGGAAGCGGGCATTCCGAACGTCTCATTGTAGAGCCTGAACGCACCGTCCACTGTCCTTGCGCTGTCCCCGCCCGGACCGGCATACAGCGGTGCGTTGTGGTATGCGTGAGGGTCCCATGTCCCGTAGAAATCGTATGTCATGATGTTAAGAAAATCGAGGAGCGGTGCGACGTCCGTGATCTCCATTGCGAGGGCCTGAGCGCGGTCCGCAGGGAGTGCGGCGCTCAGGAGGAGACGCCCCCCCGCCGCCGGGCCGAGAATGTCGAGCGTATCCCGCAGCACGCGGAGAAGCCGTACGAAATTCTTACCATCGGACGGGGTCCCGTTGTGTTCGGCGAATCCCGGGAATTCCCAGTCGATGTCGATCCCGTCAAATCCGATCTCCCGGATCCTGTTCGCGCACGAGTGCGCGAAATTCACCCGGCGCGCGGAGTCTGCTGCCACCGCGGGAAAGTTGTTCGAGTCTTCCCATCCACCTATGGAGAGGAGGACGCTGACGCCTTTCCGGTGTGCAAGTGCGGTGAGCGAGAGGGGGGGGCTGAGGCTTTTTCCCGTCCGCTCCGTGCGCGGGAGGAGTATCATTGCGTCGCCGGCGGAGTCTCTTCCCGTGATTGACCCGTCGGGAAGGGGATAGAAGAATGCGTAATTGATGATTGTCAGCATCCCGAACGGGATCTTTTCCGGGGTCAGGAGGTGGCTGTCCGTCCGCCATTTCCAGGAGGGATAGTAGCCAACAACCTCATGCCTCCTCTGCTGGGCCTCCATGTGGAGGGAGAGGGGGACCGCCATCATCAGTATGATGAGCGTTTTTCGCATTGTCAGGCGGCGCCGGGGGGCGGCGTATCGGATTCTGTTTGACGGAACGGAACGAGCCATGTCATGACGAACGAGGGGATCGTCGCGACCATGACCCAGATGAAGAATGTCCTGTACCCGAGCCAGTCGCTTATCAACCCGCTCAGCATGGAGGGGATCATCATCCCGAGATTCATGATCCCCGTCGCGAATGCGTAGTGAGCCATCCTGTATTTGCCGGGGGCGATCTGCTGCATCATGAAGAGCGTGAGCCCCGTGAACCCGAACCCATAGCCGAAGTATTCGAACACGACCGCGGTGGCGATCACCGTGAGGCTCGTCGGCTGAGTGACGGCGAGGAATGCATAGGCGATAAACGGGATATTGAAGAAGCAGCAGAGGATGAAGAGCGACTTCCTCAGCCCGCGCCCTGCGATGAAATAGCCGGCAAGGAGGGAGCCGACGACGAACGCGGCGGCGCCGAACGTCCCGTAGACGATCCCGATTTCGGATGTTGTGAGGCCGAGCCCCCCGTGGTCACGCGCCGCCTTGAAGAACAGAGGGACGATCTTGATTGCCTGCCCTTCAGCAAAGCGGTACAGTATGATGAAGAGTATCCCCCAGAGTATGTATTTCTTCTCAAAGAATGTCCGTACGACGTCCCAGAGCGTCCCGAATCCCTCCCTGAGCGTCGCCACGCCCGTGGCCGCCCCGCCTGAAGGGAGGAACTTCGCATGGTAGAGGCTGAGCGCAATGAGTATTGCGCCGTAGACCCCCATAATTGTCATCCATGCCTTTGTGATGCCGACGCTCGTCTCGAGCTGGCCGGCAAGAAACACGAGTGCCCCCTGAGTGAACACCTTTGCGATGTTGTAGGCCGCTCCCTGCCAGCCGACAAACTGGGCCTGGAGCTTCGGCGAAAGGACGTTAATGTAAACCCCGTCCGCAGCGATATCGTGTGTAGCGCCGTTGAATGCGATGATTGCGAACAGGGCGAGCGAATACCTGAAGAAGCCGTCGAGCGGGAGTGTGAGGGCGAGGAACCCGAAAGCGACCCCGCCGACAAACTGTGTCCCGACGACGAAATATTTCTTCGTCTTGAACATCTCAAGGAGGGGACCCCAGAGGGGCTTCAGCGTCCAGGGGAGCATGGCGAGCGATGTCCAGAAAGTGATCT
>DASVIU010000264.1:0-4098 GCA_036386275.1 Bacteroidota bacterium
TCTACCTGCGGCCGGCCAATTGCTGCCATCGGGAAATCGTGCCGGAGATGAGAGAGCTTGTGAGCAGGGGGAACAATCTCCTTTCCATGAGCGAGATTGGAAAATCGGTGGAGGGGCGGAGTATCTACCAGATTTCGTTCGGCCGGGGCCAAAAGAAAGTACTCCTCTGGTCGCAGATGCACGGGGATGAATCGACGGCGACGCTCGCGCTGATGGACATCTTGAACATGCTTGTCGAGGACCAGGAGAAGGAAAACTGGGTGTCGGAAATGCTTGAACAGATATCCGTGTACGTGGTCCCCATGTTAAACCCCGACGGCGCCGAACGCATCCAACGTCACACATCGGTGCAGATCGACATGAACAGGGATGCGCGTGCAATGGTCACTCCGGAAGCGCGGCTGTTGCGTGATGCCCAGCGGCGGCTCAAGCCCGCCTACGGCTTCAATCTCCACGACCAGGGCCTCTCCTCCGTCGGAGTCACTCCGAAGGTGGCCGCGCTCTCGCTTCTTGCGCCGGCGCTGGACGAAAAGCGTTCCGCGCCCCCCGTCAGGCTCCGTGCCATGAGGATCTGCGCGCTGATCACGCGCGCGCTCAGCCAGTTCATCGGCGGCCACATCGCCACGTACGACGACGCCTACGAACCGCGCGCGTTCGGCGACAGCATGCAGTCGTGGGGAACAAGCACGGTTCTGATCGAATCGGGACACTGGCCGGGTGACCCTGACAAGCTTTTCATCCGGAAACTGAATTACATTGCGCTTCTCACCGCGATCCGGGCGATCGGTAACGGATCGTATCAGGACACCGAGATGGACTGGTACCGGCAGCTTCTCCCCAATGGCAAGATGATGTACGACGTCATCATTCGCGGGGTAGAACTGCACAACGGATCCGGTGGCTGGTCCGCCCCCGCGGACATCGGGCTGATGTACGAACCACCCCCGCACAAGAGGAGCGACAGAGACGCGGCAATCGCGGTACGTTGCGCCGAAATCGGTGATCTCAGTCTTCACGGGGCCCTTGAGGAGCTCGACGGCGGGGGGCGTCGGTTGAATGCCGCAAACGTCGCCGTTGACGCTGTGATTCCCCTGGCCCGGATTACGGATGCCCTGCAGATTCATTTCACCCCGTCGTTTCACTAACTAGGAGAGGCGGCAGGGGCCCCGCCTGTTGAATCCGGACCGATATTGTCGTAGTTTGCTCCCGATGACTGTTCTTACCCATTCAAGGTCGACCGGTGAAATCCGATGAAGATGCAAGCGAGCGAGAAGCAGCGATCATTTGAGCGGGAGGCGCTCCCCCATACGGATCTCCTCTACAACTATGCCCTCCGCATGACCAACAACCCCGCCGATGCCGACGACCTAGTGCAGGAAACCTACCTCAAAGCCTACCGCTTCTGGGACACCTATGAGAAGGGAACCAACATCCGGGCATGGTTGTTCAGAATCTTGAAGAATTCGTACATCAATCGTTACAGGAAGGAAGTACGGGAACCGGACAAGGTCGAATACGACGACGTCAAGAGTCTGTACACGACCAGAGGTGAAGGGACTGCAGACCAGAACGATCTGCAGGAATCGTTGTTCGGCAACCTGCTTGACGATGAAATCGCGGGTGCGATCGCATCTCTCCCCGATGAGTTTCGCACGGTCGTGATACTTTGCGACATCGAGACGTTGACGTACGAAGAAGTTGCCACGTTCATGGAATGTCCGCTCGGAACGGTCAGATCGCGGTTGCACCGCGCGAGAAAACTGCTCCGTGGCCGGCTCACGGAATATGCACGTCAGCGTGGCCTTGCTCAGGAACAGTAAACGCGGGGAAGGGGAGCGTGCACGATGAAAGCCCGCCAGTGAATTGCAGAGAATTCAGCCATTGTATCACCCCCGCCGTAGACGGACGGCTCTCCGGGAAGGACCAGACTTCATTTCAGGAACACGCAAGGCTCTGTCCTTCCTGCCGCCACGACTATGAGGAAGAACGGAGCCTTGCGGCCCTTATCCGCGCCCGTCTCCGGCCGGTCAGAGTTCCCGACGGTGTCCTTTCCTCCATACTTGCGGGCACGCTCGCGAGCGACGTTCCCCGGGGTCCCGGCCAGGTCCGCGCGTTCGCAGACTTCCTGCGTCGTCCCCGTACCACGCCCGTGGTTGCCTTCGTCCTTTCCTTTGCCGCCATCGTCTACATACTCTCCCGGCATACCCCTCCCGCGGACGGCCTGGAAACAGCCGGATTTGTCTCCGGCAGCGACATCGAGCACCAGTCCGCCACCAACTACGAGGCGATGCTGAACGGGGAAATCGTGCCGCAGGTCGTCTCTGACCGTCCGGAAAACGTGCGGAACTACTTCGAGGGAAAAACCGGCTTCCCGGTGTACATTCCCGCGATGAAAGAGTGCACGCTCGTCGGAGGCTCCGTGAACGAATACCACGGTATGCGTCTCGCGCACGTGCTGTACAAACACGGGCTTCAATTTATCTATCTGTATCAGGCCTGTCGTGAATCGGTGATGAAGGGAGACACGCTGCATCTGTCACGGGAGGCGAAGAATGACCTTGACCGCACGGGATGGCATTGTTGCACCGCCCCCGACGGTGCGGCCATCGTCCTGTGGGTCAGGGGGCGCACGATCTGCGCCGCTGTCGCTCCGATGAACAGCGGGCACCTCATGGCACACCTTGCCGAAGCGGACGTACCGGGTGCGTGGTGAACTCCGTGTGTACATCATCCCTCGCTCCCCTGTTTTCATCCTGAGGCATGTCCGCCCCGGCGCGCGCGCATGCGCACCTTGACAAACGTCCCCGCTGTTGGTATATTTCAGTACATACCGCGAAAGGTGTCGATTCGACACCTTTTTTTGTCTTCATTACCCCGTGTCGAATGTGGATACGTCCCAGGAATCATCCGCCGAAACACCCCGTACCGGTGAGCGCCACAGCGGGCTCCCCACACGCCTCCCCGTTCTCCCTCTCCGCGACGTCGTCGTTTTTCCTTACATGATATTCCCCGTACTGGTGGGGAGAGAATCGTCGCTCAGGGCGGTGAACGAGGCGCTGGAGCGGGAAAAATACATCTTTCTCGCGGCGCAGCGCAACTCGGTGACGGAAGAGCCCGGCGAGAACGATATCTACCATGACGGAACGGTCGCCAAGATCATCCAAATTCTCAAGCTACCGAACGGACTCATGAAGATCCTTGTTGACGGGATCGTTCAGGCCTCCGTGCGGACGTTCGTGCCCAACACGAAGTACCTGGAGGCCGAGCTCACGATCGGTTCCGCCGCCGGGGAAATGGACTCCGAGCTCGATGCCCTTCTCAGGCACACTTCCAGTCTCTTCGCGGAGTATGTACACCTGAACCGGAACGTCCCGAGCGAGGTCCTCGTTGCGTTTGAGAATACGCGCGACGCGCAGCGCAGAGTGTTCTATATCGCCTCCAACATCCTGCAGAGCGTGGACGTCAAGCAAAAAATCATCGAACTCCGCGGGATGCGCGAACAGCTGCACGAGCTGATACGGATCCTGAACTCTGAAAACGACGTCCTGAAGATCGAAAAGGAGATCGACACAAAGGTTCACGACAATATCGCCAGATCCCAGAGGAAGTTCTTCATCCAGGAACAGATCAGGATACTTCAGGATGAACTGGGCGACGAAGAGGCATCCCCGGAACTCGCGAAGCTTCGCGAGGACATCCGGAAAGCCAGGCTGTCCAAGCCGGCCGAGGCGAAAGCGCTCGAAGAATTCGCAAAGCTGAAAAAGACCCCCCCCCTCTCTCCTGAATCGACGGTCATCCGGAGCTACCTGGACTGGATGGTCAGCGTTCCCTGGTACAAAAAAACCAAAGACAACCTCAGTATCGGCCATGTGAAGAAGATACTGGACGAAGATCACTTTGGTCTCGAAAAGCCGAAGGAGAGGATCCTGGAGCATATTGCGGTGCTCAACCTGGTGGCCGAGATGAAGGGACAGATCCTCTGTTTCGTCGGTCCCCCCGGCGTCGGGAAGACCTCTCTCGCAAAGTCCATCGCGCGTGCGCTCGGGAGAAAGCTGGTGCGCATTTCCCTGGGCGGGGTGAGGGACGAAGCGGAGATAC
>DASVIU010000265.1:0-1701 GCA_036386275.1 Bacteroidota bacterium
CGGTACGCTGGCGATGAAGGTCGAGCGAATCACACTGACACACGTCCGGATCCCGCTCGTCAAGCCGTTCCGGAACAGCAACGGGGAGGTGAGTGAGAAAGACGGGATCCTCGTGCGCGTCGATGCCGGGGGGCTCGCCGGGATGGGGGAAGCTTCTCCGATGTCAGGCTCGTTTTATTCCGAGGACACTCCCGCTTCCGTCTGGAAATTCCTGACGGACAGGCTCATCCCCGCGGCGTTCGCCGCAAAGGTGGACTCCGTCGCGTCGATCAACCGCCTGCTCCAAAGGACCGGCGGGAGCCCGTTTGCACGGGCGGGACTGGAGACGGCGTTCTGGGATCTCGAGGCCAGGTCCGCCGGGAAGCCCCTGTACGAGCTGCTCGGCGGGTACAATGTTCCTGTGGAATCGGGGCTGGTGGTCGGCATCACGACAGGGATCCCGGCGTTGATTGCGACGATCGAGAAGTACCTCGCCGAAGGATACAAGAGGGTGAAAATCATGATCCAGCCCGGCTGGGACGTCGGCCCTCTCGGCGAAATCCGCCAGCGGTTCGGGGACATCCCGCTCATGGTCGATGCGAACGGCGCATACTCCCGGGAGGATATCCCGCACCTGCGGTCGCTCGACGCCTTCGGGCTCATGATGATCGAGCAGCCCTTCCCCGGCGATGATTTGAAGGGGCATGCAGACCTGCAGGGGAAAATAAGGACACCGGTCTGCCTTGACGAGGGGGCGGAGGATCTCGCGGCTGTGCGGCGTGCGATACGGATGAAGAGTTGCCGGCTCGTGAATATCAAGATACAGCGCGTCGGCGGGCTCACGAACGCGATAGCCGTGCATGACCTGTGCGCTTCGGCGGGGATGCCCGTCTGGGCGGGGACGATGCCGGAGCTGGGGATCGGGGGAGCGCAGACCCTCCACCTTGCGACGCTGCCGAATTTCGCATATCCCACGGACGTGGAGTCATCCTCCAGGTGGTTTATCGATGATGTCATCGAACCGCTCATCACCGTCCGGGAGGGGATGATAACGATACCCGCGGGGACCGGCAACTGCTACGAGCCGGCGGAACCCGCGATCGGGCGCTTCCGTATCGCCGAGCGGGTCTTCAAGCCGTAAGGCGTGAAAGGAATCTTATGTCTCTTCAGACGTCGTCCGATCCGCTCGTCCGGCTCCTCGCGGACCTCGTCGCAATCCCGAGCGTGAATCCGATGGGGCGTGGAAAGAGCGGGCCCGGGTACTCGGAGCATGATGTGGCCGGGTATGTCGAGGCATACCTCCGCCGGCACGGCGTAGCAACCGTGGTGAATGATGTCCTCTACGGGCGCCCCAACGTGACGGGTTTCATCGACGCAGGAGCGGAGAAGACGCTCCTTCTCGAGGCTCACTCTGATACCGTGCAGGCGGAGTCGATGACGATCCCTCCGTTCACGCCTGAACTCAGGGACGGAAGACTGTACGGGAGAGGATCGTGCGATACAAAAGGGTCGCTTGCGGCCTTCCTCCACGGCGTTTGTTCCCACCTCGATGCCGGGGGGCGGCTCCGGTTCAACGTGATCATGCTTGCGGCGGCCGACGAGGAGTACCAGTTCACGGGCGCCCGGCATGCAATTGCGCATGGTCTGAAAGCCGACTTCGGAATTGTGGGGGAACCGACGCGACTCCGGATCGTCCGCGCACATAAAGGAGTGACCCGCTGG
>DASVIU010000266.1:0-2863 GCA_036386275.1 Bacteroidota bacterium
TCCACAATCAACCTGAAGCGGGAGACCTGGCTTTGTTCTGAGACGGAAAGCATCCCCCAGGGACCGACACTTACAACGAATGCCAAAATGCAAAGTGTGGCCGGGATGACCTTGATACTCTTCGCCTTGCTCGCGACGAAATAAACCACCAGTGCGGCAAGCCAGAGGCCCAGCGCCATGGCGAGGTACCTCCCCGGGGTCACGCCGTACTCGGAGACCCTCCTCCAGAGTGCGAAGAACAGCATCATGACGAGGGGAATCAGAATGACATAGAACCACCGCGCCGCAGTCCTGATCCAAACATTCTCTTCCCGTTCGGTAATCGGCTGCAGCAGGAGTAGCGAGAAAATGCCGGCGCCGGAAAATCCCAGTATGAGCTTGCTTACCCACCCTTGTGGCCAGTCCCAGGCGATAATGATTTTTCCCATGTACGCGTACAGGATCACAAGGTAGACCAGGACGAGCGGGAAGAGGATGTACTGAGCGAAGACCTTGAGTCCTTTCGGGTATTCCGTCAAACTCTCCAGACGGGCGAGTTCCCGGGGCACACCCGCCAGGAAGAACCAGGTCATGAAAAGCCCGGCGATGAGAACCCATAGTTCGAAATACCGCTTCTCCGGAATATCGAGGCCGAAAAGGTTTTTAAGCGCCGCCAGCGCGATGGCACGCCCCACCCAGAGGACGACCGCATAGAGCAGTGCCGTGAGCATTCGGACAAACAGCGTTTTGTTGTAATGCCAGAACCCGTTCAACTCTCCCCTGGCCGTAAACGGAGCTGTTGCTACAAACAGGTGCAGCCCGGAAGCAATGAGGAAGAACTGGATTATTGTATTGGCTGGGGCTTCTGCGAGGTCAGAGGGAACACTCAGCGCATAGCCGGCGAGAAAAAGCAGGCCGATCGCCTGGATGCACATCGCCTTCGAGCTGCGCCACTCTTTCTTCTCTGCCAGGAGAGCCAACGCACTGAGAAGAGGAATGCCGAGGATCGCCGCAAGAAGTATCTTGAACAAGATCGTCGGAGCGGGGGGGCCTTCATAATCCACGAGAATGAGCGCCGCGAGTGTCCCGACCGCGGCGTCCAAGATGACAAGCGGAAAGCGGAGAAGCGTTGCCCGGGCATCGTGAAAAGACTCGCGAATCGAGGGGAGTTTCATCGCACACCTCCAGACAGTCGGTTATGATTTGCGGCTAATCACTCCACTTTGTCCGACCCAACGATTTCTCGAATTCTCTTCCCGTTGAGAATATAGGAAAAAAGGGAGACTCTTGTACTGATCAAGAGCAAACGACCCGCCCCGCGATGATATTTGTCCTGCGTCGCAGTTTGAATATCTCCCGTGCCCGTCACTCAACGAACGGCCTCGGGGAAGATGCGGCCGAACGGATCTGGATTGAATCCGCCTGAAGATTGCCGGACGAAGCAAGGATCCTGATCGTCCCCGGAAGAGGGCTTGACTGGATGAGTAACTGGCACTTGCCGTTGAAAAGGCTCCGTTGCCATGAGCCCGGAGTGCATTTGTCCGGCTCGTGGCTGCTCGGATCCCCGTTTCCGACGCCGATGATATTTCCTTCCCCGTACGCTTTGAACTGGATCATCCCGTTCGCCAGAGGGACTTCCCTGCCGGATTTGTCGAGGGCCGTCACTGTCACGACGGAGACATCCTCTCCATCGGCCCGGATCGTACCCCGGTCAGACGACAGGACCAGACGGGCAGGGATTCCGACCGTCTCTCGCCTGTCCACCAGGACACGCGAGCCGCGCCAGCCGCGCGCCTCAATCGACCCCGGTGCGAAGGGGACAGACCAGGCCACATGCCCGTTCCGGGGAACATGCTGCCTGCCAAGCGACGCCCCATTGAGGAGGAGCTCCACGCTGTCGCAATTTGTCTGGGCCCAGACGGCGACCTTCTCTCCCGGCTGCCAGTTCCAATGTGGGAAGATATGGAGGACATCCCGGTCCGACCACCACGACTGATAGTAGTAGTAGTTGTTTTTCGGAAAACCGCAGACATCCATTATCCCGAAGTGGGAATTGATGCACGGCCAACCATACGGCGTCGGTTCTCCCCGGTAGTCAAACCCGGTCCAGACAAACGCGCCGCACAACCAGGGGCGTGATGCATAAAACTTCCACCAGCGTTCCGCCGTCGCACCCCAGTCGGGCGCGACAGAATCATAGTCGCAGACATACCCGCGGATCGTATCGTTCGAATAGATTCCGCGCGTCGAGACCGTGCTTGCCTCCTCGCTTCCCAGGAGCACCTGCGCGGGATGATCCCGTCTGTATTTGTCGATGTCGGTGACCGCAAGGTAGTTGAACCCCCGCACGGGCAGGACGCTATTGATCCCTTCAAACTGATTCCCGTTATTCGCCGCAAAGGTGCAGAGCCGTGACGGATCGAGCTCGCGCAACTTAGCCATCATCGAAAGCGCTATCCTCTTGCCGACGTCGTTCCCCTGAATTTTGAACTCTTCATTTCCCAGCGACCAGATGATCACGCAGGCCCGGTTCCTGTCCCTGCACACGAGCGTCTCCCATTCGCTCATCAGCTCCGGCGTGCTCCCGAGAAGACGGTTTTCGTCCATGACAAGCATCCCGAGCCGGTCACATGCGTCAAGGAGTTCCCGGGTCGGGGGGTTATGGCTTGTCCTGTAGGCATTGCATCCCATTTCCTTCAGGCGTTCGATCCGGTAATACTGAAGGCGGTCCGGAAGGGCCGAACCGACTCCGGCGTGATCCTGGTGACAGCATACTCCTTTGATCTTGACAGGAGCGCCGTTAAGGAAGAATCCCTCATCCTTGTCAAACCGGATCGTCCGTATCCCGAACACCGTCACGACGCTGTCGAGAACCTTCTCCCCC
>DASVIU010000267.1:0-6961 GCA_036386275.1 Bacteroidota bacterium
AGTGCCGGAAAGGGGACGCCGGATGAATTTCTCGCACGAGTGAGAACGTGCGCGAAAAAGAATCCCGTTCTCGTCGGGTTCGGCATATCGACAGCCGGAGAGGCGAGACACGCCGCACTCCGGAGCGACGGCGTCATCATCGGATCGGCACTCATCAGGCGGCTCTCGGAGGGAGAGCCGGCCGCTTCCATCACCGGCTGGGTCAGCTCCATCCGCGAGGCTCTCTCCGCGCCCTGATCTCCGACACGGATCACGAAATACTTGACATTGCACCCCCGCTATTCTATATTCGATTGTCAATTCTCAATCCTCAATCTTCAATTGAGGCTCTTACATAGTTCGGTGTCCCGCCTCCGGGCGGGATGAAAAGGGAATTCCGTTTAAACCGGAAGCTGCCCCGCAACTGTAAATGGCAATCTGCGCGACCGCCACTGTCCGATGATCGTCTGGACGGGAAGGCGCCGCGTGTATCATCGCCATGAGCCAGGAGACCTGCCGGACTCTCCCTGTATGCCTTCGCGGGAAGGATCGGGATCCGCAGTGTTCGCCTTTGGCGTCCTGGACCCCTGTCGTTCTTCGTGAATGCCGGGGTAAATTTTTCCAGGACGATCATGAAAACACTCCGCATCTCCTCTTTGTTCATCCCGCTTTTTCTGATCCATACTTCGTTGGCATCGGCGCCCGACAGCACCCTGGCGGGGGAGATCACCCCCGACACGCTCGCGCCCAGGTACACGCTCAACGAGATTGTCGTGACGGCCACGCGCCGGGGAGTCGCCTCCTCCTCCGCTCCCTCCGTTGTCACCGTCGTCCCCCGGGATGAGATAGAAGCGATGCCGGGAACACTCCTGAGTTCCGCCCTTTCCTGGACCCCCGGCCTGTCGCTCCGGGCGTACGGAGGTGGGGCTTCCGTTCAGACGATTTCGTTGCGCGGGATGTCGCCGGAGCACACGCTCCTCCTTGTCGACGGGCAGCGTTATAACTCGTTTCAAAACGGCCTGGCAGATTTCGGGATGATCTCCTCATCTGCTGTCGACCGTGTCGAGATAGTCCGGGGCGGGTCCTCCGCCCTGTACGGAGCTGATGCCGTCGGAGGAGTTATCAATGTGATTACACGCGCCGCCGCAGAAGGTGTTCACGGCTCCGCCTCCGCGATGCTCGGTTCGACGCACAGCAGCGCCTCGGAACTCCGGCTGGAAGCAGGGGAAGGTGACATCGGCCTCCGCGGCTCCCTCAGGAGAGAACAGGGGAGAGGGGATTACGAATTCAGATTCAACGACGGCAGGACCGAAACGACGCTCACAAGGGGAGGGGAGGATTATTCGCTCGTCACCGGGGACCTCCGCGCGGACTGGAGGGTCAGCCCGACGCTCCGGAGCAGGGCATCATTCACGTACGCGGATGCAGACCGCGGGAGCCCGGGCGTGGTGACGGACCCTTCTTCGAGCGGGAGAGGGAGGCTCTGGGACAGGCTCGAGTATCTCCGTGGAGGAATCGACTGGGACGCGGCCGGGGGGCTTTCGCTCCGGGTGAACGGGTCCGCACACTACGGTTTCGAACACTACGATGATCCCGGACAACTCCTGAACGGCGCCACCCTGCACAGCCTGTACACAAACCATGACGTCATTGTCACCCCCGAGGCGCTCTTCGATGTCTCTCCGGCGCTCTCCGGACTGGCCGGCGTCGAATATGCCAGGGCTTCGCTCCAGAGCAGCGAGACAGCCGAAGCGGTGAGGATACAGAAGAGCGCGTTTCTCAGCACCGTGCATTCGCTCCCGCTCCCGTGGCAGGCGCCGTTTGAGATCATCCTCTACCCATCGATCCGGTACGACACATATTCCGACGTCGCCGGCGATGTGAGCCCCCGGTTGGGTTTGAACATCGGTCTCCTCCGGGATCCGGGGCTCCGGTTGAAAGCGAGTTATGGGAGGAGCTTCAGGGTTCCGGTGCTGAACGACCTCTACTGGATTGAGGGGGGGAACCCCGCCCTGAAACCCGAACGCGCGCTCTCGTTCGATGCCGGGCTCCGCTGCGACCTGGACATCGCGGGTTCGCTCCGCATCGAAGCCTCCTATTTTTCGATTGACAGCAGGGACAGGATCGTGTGGGTCCCGGCGTCGGGCACATTCTGGTCTCCGAAAAACATTTCCTCTGTCACTTCTCACGGCGCAGAAGCGGAAGCGGTCTGGACCGGTTTCGAAGGGGCGATTCGGCTGACGCTTAACGGAACGTGGACGGACGTCACCAAGACGAGCGCCGACTTCCCGGGAGATCCCACGGAGGGGAAGAGGCTGATCTACGAGCCCGCTCAGACGCTTAACGGGGTCGCGGAGGGGAGAATGGGCCCCGTGACGATTCTCCTCCGGCACTCCTGGATCAGCTACCGTTACACAACGGAAATCAACGACCGGTTCCTCCCGGCATACTCGCTCGAATCCGCCGCCATCAGATACGGGCTTCCGATCGGTCCTTTCGGTGCATCGCTGAAAGCGGAGGTGAACAACATTTTCAACACTTCCTACCAGGTCGTCTCCCTCTATCCGATGCCGTTGCGCGAGGTCCGCGTGACTCTGGAGGCGGGACTATGAAGACCCGGACATTCGTCTCTGCATGCGCCGCAGCTCTCCTTGCTTCGCTGCCCGGATGCGTCAAAGACCCCGTTTCCGCCCTCAGAGAGGTTCCGGTCCCCTCGGCGCGGGGAGTCTATATCATCAACCAGGGGAATTTCGGCCGCGCCAATTCTTCCCTGTCATACTACGACCTGGTCTCGTTTCACGTCTATAACGATGTCTTCACCGCGGTCAACGGAAAAAACCTCGGCGACGTCGCTCAGGGAATGACGATCAGGGGATCCTCCGGGTATGTCGTTGTGAACAACTCGCAGAAGATTGAAATCATAGACCTCGCAACGAACCTGAACACGGGGACGATCTCCACCGGGACAGGCTCGAGTCCCGGTCAAATGGCATTTGTGAACGATACGCTGGCGCTTGTGACAGATCTGTACGCGAACGCCCTCCTTGTGCTCAACATCCCTGGCCGGCGCGTGACCGGGGCAATCCCCGTCGGCGCGAACCCGGCGGGTGTTGCGATCGCCGGGGGAAAGGCCTACGTCTCGAATTCCGGGTTCGGGAGTGGCAGGACGGTCTCCGTCGTCTCACTCCAGAGCTTCTCCGTGGTACGCACTCTCACCGTCGCGGATTATCCGGCCGGTGTGGAGATCACCCCCTCGGGAGCGGTGTACGTCGTTTGCACGGGTTCGTATGATTTCACCAACCCGGCGAACGACACACCGGCGCGTATCATGGTCATCGATCCCTCATCCGATGTCGTGATCGATTCGATATACATCGGGGGGCACGCAACAGACATCGGGATCGGTATCGACGGCATCGGGTACGTCGCGTCAACCACCGAAGTTCTCCGGGTGGATACACGGGTGCACAGGGTGACCGGCGTGTTCAAGGAGGCATCGTATTTCGCTGTGGGGGTTGAGGTGGCCTCCGGGGATGTGTACCTCGCAGATCCGAAGAACTTCATACAGCCGGGAACCGTCTCTGTGTTTGCCCCCAACGGACAGCTCAGGACACAATTCGACGTGGGTCTTATCCCCGGCGCGTTCGCGTTCAAGCGTTGACCCCGCCCTAGAAACCGGCGGGATCTACGATTGCGCCGAAGGCGCCACCTCCGGCCCCGCCCAAAACCGGCGGGACCGTTGACGTGGAGTTTGTCCCGGCTTTTCGCTACATTTGCACATTCACAATACGTTCCTCGCTCCGGGATCCCTCATTGTCCACCGTCCGCGTCCGCTTTGCCCCCAGCCCGACCGGCTATCTGCATGTCGGCGGCCTCCGTACCGCCCTCTACAACTACCTGTTTGCCCGGCGTAACAAGGGGGTGTTCCTGCTCCGGATCGAAGACACTGATCGTAGCCGTTACGTGGAAGGGGCCGTCGAGAACCTGATCCGGACACTCGAGTGGGCGGGGCTCGCGTTCGACGAGGGACCGGGAAAGGAGGGGGGGGCGGGCCCGTATATCCAATCGGAGCGGATCGCACTTTACCGCACCCATGTCGAAATGCTTCTCGCCTCAGGCAAGGCCTATTATGCATTCGACACCCCCGAGGAACTGGAAGAGATGCGGAAGAAACAGGAGAAACTCCAGGTTGCTGTCAGGGACTACCGGCGGGCCCTTGACCTGCCGGCGGAAGATGTGCGGCGGAAACTCGCCGCCGGGACTCCGGCGGTAGTGCGAATGAAGATGCCCCCCGGAGAGACCATTGCCTTCGAAGACATCGTGCGCGGGATTGTGGAATTTTCGAGCGACGGACTCGACGACCAGGTCCTTCTGAAATCCGACGGATATCCCACCTACCATCTTGCAAATGTCGTGGATGACCACCTTATGGGTGTTACGCATGTCATCCGCGGGGAGGAATGGCTCCCGAGTACACCAAAGCATGTCCTCCTGTACCGTTACTTCGGCTGGGAACCTCCCCGCTTTGCGCACCTTCCCCTTCTCCTCAATCCGGACAAATCGAAGCTGAGCAAGCGGCAGGGGGATGTCGCGGTCGAGGAGTACCGGAACAAAGGCTTCTTCCCCGAAGCGCTCGTGAACTTTGTTGCACTGCTCGGCTGGAACCCGGGGGACGAAAGGGAGATATTCACACTGGAAGAACTCGAAAAGGAATTCACCCTCGAGCGGGTGGGAAAGTCGGGGGCCGTATTCAACATCGAGAAACTGAACTGGATGAACACGGAACACCTCCGGCGTAAACCGGACGCGGAATTGCTCGAACTCACACGCCCGTTCCTCGCCCTTGAGGGGATCGCGGATGTCCCCGACGGCTACATGCTGGATGTCATACGGTTGCTGAAAGAACGGGTGGATCGCCCCGAAGAATTCGTGACCACAGGGATCTACTTCTTCCGGGACCCGGAATCGTATGACGAGCAGGCGAAGAAGAAGCACTGGAAACCGGAGACGGCGTCCCGCCTGCGCCAGGTGCGTTCAGCTCTCGGGGATCTGGCATCCTTCTCACCGGGAGACGTTGAATCGGCGGTGCGAACAACAGCGACCGCTCTGGGAATCGGCGCAGCAGCCCTGATACACCCTCTCCGTCTGACAGTCACCGGCGTCGCGCTCGGTCCGGGTCTCTTCGAGCTGATGGCGGTCCTCGGAAAGGAAACGTCGCTCCGCCGGATCGACAGGGGACTCTCGGTCCTCGGTTGATTCTCGCCCCCCCTTTGTCTATATTTTCCCATGAGAGATCTCGATGTCATCCGCCTCAAGAACGCGACATTCTATGCCTATCACGGCGTGGCGGCCGACGAACAGAATCTCGGCGGGAAGTTCGAGGTGGACGTGGACATGCGCTGCGATCTCTCGGCGGCGGCGGAGAGCGATTCATTGAAAAAGACCGTCGACTATGAGAAAGTGTACGCGTACATCCAGCAGACGGTCCTCTCAAAGAAATACTATCTGCTCGAGGCACTCGCCCACGCCATCGCGCGCGGCTTGATCCGGGAATTCTATAACATCGAGACCGTGACTGTCCGTCTCCGCAAACCGCATCCTCCGGTCAAAGGGGTGATAGATTTTGTCGAGGTGGAGATCACGCAAGCACGATGAATCATCG
This sequence comes from Bacteroidota bacterium, assembly GCA_036386275.1. Lineage (GTDB taxonomy): Bacteria > Bacteroidota > Ignavibacteria > UBA10030 > UBA6906 > Fen-1273. Next base: position 5,642 of record DASVIU010000267.1, read on the forward strand.
CGTGTTCCTGGGCCTGGGATCCAATCTCGGGGCACGAGAGGATTTTCTCAACCGTGCGGCGGCAGAAATCGCACGGCTTCCGGGGGGTCGTCTGATATGGTGCTCGTCGGTCTATGAGACCGAACCCTACGGGAACACGGCCCAGGGAAAATTCCTGAACGCCGTAGCAGAGATCGAGACTCCGCTTGATCCGCCCCGGCTGATGGGAGAGGTCAAACGTATCGAGAAACTGCTGGGCCGGACCGTCTCCGAGCGCTGGGGACCGCGCGCGATCGACATCGACATCCTCCTGTACGACGGACTCGTGCATTCCGGCGAAGGTCTGGAGGTGCCGCACCCGGACATGGAGCGGAGAAAGTTCGTGCTCGTCCCCCTGAGGGAAATCGCCCCGGATCTGATTCACCCGGTCAACGGCTTGACGGTGTCCGAGATGGCGGACGCCTGCCGGGACGAATCCCGGGTTGTGAAAACGACGTATCACATCCGATTCTAACGTCCGGAGAAATTTTGGATATACAGGATTCGGTCCAGGATCTGATCGCGCAGACCGACATGCGCTATATCGCCGTCGAGGGGGTGATAGGCGCCGGGAAAACGACATTGTGCACACTGCTGGGTGAGACGCTGGGCGCCCGGGTCGTGATGGAACAGTTCGAGGAGAACCCGTTCCTCAGGGATTTCTACAAGGACCCCGAGCGCTACGCCTTCCAGACACAGATATTCTTCCTTCTGACCCGTTACAAGCAGCAGCGCACCCTCTCGCAAGCGGACCTGTTTCACCGGTTCCTTGTGACCGACTACATATTCGAGAAAGACAAGATCTTCGCGTACCTGAACCTGGAAGACGAGGAGCTCAAGCTGTACGAGACCCTCGTGGGGAGTATCGAGCACAACATCGTCCAGCCCGACCTCGTTGTCTACCTGCAGTCGAGCGTCCCGCGGCTGATGGCGAACATCAAACATCGCGGTCGTGCCATCGAGGAGTCGATCTCGGAGGACTATATCCGCGACCTGAACGAGGCGTACAACTACTTCTTCTTCCGGTACAAGGCGACCTCGCTCCTTATCGTGAACGCCTCGGAACTGGATTTTGTCGGCAACCCCGGACACTACCGGGACCTGTTGTCGCAGATTTTTCGCACTAACCGCTCAGCGGTGGAGTATTACAATCCGATCGTGAAAAAGTAAGGAGGGAGTCGCCATGCTCTTTCGCGTGATTCTGTATGTGATGGTCGGTTACTTCATCTATCGTCTCGTCCAGGTTGCCGGCAGGATTATGTCCCCGGGGAGACGCACAAAGAATCCCACCCCCCCCCGGGA
>DASVIU010000268.1:0-4846 GCA_036386275.1 Bacteroidota bacterium
CCGGAAGGAAATGATGCCGGTCTCATCGGCGAATAAATTGAACATTCATCTTGCGCCGGGCGGGGGCTGGACCGCGAGGATAGAAAAAGTAAGATAACCCGGGCTGCATTCAGCGGGTACGGAGCATACTTCCCACGGCAGGTCGCCAATGCCTGAAGGGGGGAAAAACCAACTTCACATTGGCACACGGATCGGGGGCCAGTCAAAGAGGAAAAGAATATGAAATACGGCTTTTTTGACGACAAACAGCGCGAATATGTTATCACCAGGCCGGATACGCCTCTCCCCTGGATCAATTATCTCGGCTGCGAGGCGTATTTCGGGATAGTCTCTAACACGGCAGGGGGATACTCATTTTATCGCGACGCCCGTCTGCGTCGCCTGACGCGTTATCGATACAACAATGCACCGTTCGATTTCGGCGGGCGGTACATCTACGTGCGGGACAACGATACCGGCAGGTTCTGGTCTCCCTCCTGGGAGCCCACGCAGGACAAATTGGAGAAATATTCCTGCCGGCACGGAATGGGGTACAGTATCATCGCCTCGACATACGAACGGATCAGGGCGGAGACCCTCTACTTCATCCCGCTCGGAGAAAACCTCGAGGTATGGCAGGTCACAGTCACAAACGAAGGGAAGAAGCCCCGGCGGCTCTCCCTGTTCTCATCCGTCGAGTTCTGCCTGTGGGATGCACAGGATGATTCGACGAACTTCCAGCGGAATTTCTCCACGGGCCAGGTTGAGATCGACCGGGGGGTGATATATCACAAGACGGAATACAGGGAACGCCGGAACCATTTCGCTTATTTTGCGTGCTCCGAGAAACTGGCAGGATATGATACGCAGCGCGATGTCTTTCTGGGCGCGTACAGGAGCTGGGACAGGCCGGTCGCGGTTGAGCGGGGACGTTCATTCAATTCTGTGGCGAACGGATGGGCCCCCATCGGCTCGCATCACGTCAGGCTGAGCCTCAAACCCGGCGAGTCTCGCAGCGTGATTTTCGTCCTCGGGTACCACGAAAACCCGGTGGACGACAAGTTCGATCCCCCCGGCTCTCAGACAATCAACAAGCGCACCGTGAAGCCCACGATCGCGAAGTATCTGGATCCTCCAGTCGTGTCGGCCGCGTTCGAATCGCTCCGCCAGTACTGGGACCGGCTGCTGGGTCTCTATCAGGCGAAGACGCCGGATCAGCACGCCAACCGGATGGTGAATATATGGAACGCCTACCAGTGCATGGCGACGTTTAACATGTCCCGCTCCGCCTCATTCTATGAATCGGGAATCGGCCGGGGCCTCGGGTTCCGGGATTCTACACAGGATCTCCTTGGCTTCGTGCACATGGTTCCGGGTCGCGCCCGGGAGCGTGTGCTCGACCTCGCGGCCACACAGCTCGAAAGCGGCGGCGCATATCACCAGTACCAGCCGCTGACGAAAAGAGGGAACAACGATGTCGGCAGCAATTTCAATGACGATCCCCTCTGGTTGATCGTCGGTGTCGCCGCATATCTCAAAGAGACGGGGGACTGGGCCATACTTGATGTGCCCGTTCAGTACAACAACAAACCCGGGAGCGAAACACCCCTGTTCGAACACATGCAGCGGAGCTTCAGGTACACGCTCGAGCGGCTGGGGCCGCACAAATTACCTCTCATCGGGCGCGCTGATTGGAATGATTGTCTCAATCTGAACTGTTTCTCCGATACGCCCGGAGAGTCCTTTCAGACCACCACAAACAAGGATGGGAAGGTAGCGGAATCCGTCTTCATTGCGGGCCTCTTCGTCCTGGCGGCCCGGGAGCTGGCGGAGATCGCGCTCCGGCGCCGGTTGGCGTCCGAAGCCGGGGAGTACCGCAATGCGGCGGGGCGTATGGAGGAGACCGTGCGCGCTCACGGCTGGGACGGCGAATGGTTCATCCGCGCATACGATGATTCCGGAAGGAAAATAGGATCACGGGAGTGCGAGGAAGGGAGAATATTCATAGAGACGCAGGGCTTCTGCGTCCTTGCGGGGATAGGCATCGCGGACGGTATGGCGCGGAAAGCGCTTAACTCGGTGAACGAACACCTTGCAACCCGGCACGGGATCATGCTGCAGCAGCCGGCCTATTCGAAGTACTACCTGAACCTGGGCGAGATTTCCTCGTATCCGCCGGGGTACAAGGAAAACGCGGGCATATTCTGCCACAACAACCCGTGGGTCATGATCGCCGAAACGATGCTGGGAGAGGGGGACCGTGCATTTGATTATTACCTCCGGATCAATCCCTCCGCACGCGAGAAGATCAGCACAGTGCACAGGTGCGAGCCGTATGTCTACGCGCAGATGATCGCAGGGAAGGATGCCCCGACGCACGGGGAAGCGAAAAATTCCTGGCTTACGGGAACCGCTGCGTGGAATTACTACGCGGTCACCCAGTTCATACTCGGGATCCGGCCGACATATGAAGGGCTCATGGTCGCCCCTGTCGTCCCTTCAACGTGGAAGGGTTTCTCTGTGAACCGTCTCTTCCGGGGAGTCCGCTATGACATCTCGGTGACACGGGAAGGGAAGGGAAACAACGTGGCCATGAGCATCGATGGGAAGGGGTACGCCGGGAACGTCATCCCCGCTCCCCCGGCCGGTGTCACGAGTGTGTCGGTCCGGGTGGTGTTGCGTTGAGAAGGGGGAGGTGAACCGCCTGTCGCCGGTTCAGGGTTGTGCGCATGCCGCCGGACAGTCCCCCGCTCTGATGCGGTTCAGGTCCGGCCCGTTCTCGCTTCGAACGCCGCGATAAGTCCGTCCATCATGGAGTCTGTTTTTTCGGAGACGACCTGACGTCTCGGGTCTGCCTGGAACCAGGCGAGCGTCTTTTTTATCCCCTGGCTGAACGGTATCGTCGCTGTGAAATCCGGGACAAATCTCTTGATCTTGCTGTTGTCGAATATGACGCTCACCGCCTTGTCTCCCAGGAGCGTCCCGGTCAGTGTCGTGTCATGGCGCGCGATGAAATCGGACGGGATATGGACGGCGTGGAGGTCGCACTCCGCGGCTGCCGCCACCGCCTGGTAGATCTGGTCCCATGTGAGGATTTCGTCCGAGGTAATGTGAAATGCATGACCTGCAGTCTGCTGGTGGCCGAGGAGACCCACGAACCCGCGTGCAAAGTCTTCCGCATGGGTGATCGTCCAGAGGGAAGTCCCGTCTCCGTGGACGATGATCTTCTTTCCTTTCTTCATCCTGTCGATGATCGTGTATTCGGTCCAGCCGCCGATGGCGACCGGGATGACCGTGTCGTAGGTCAGGGAGGGGCGAACGATGGTGACGGGAAAGCCCTCGTCGCGGTAAGCACGGTTGAGTCTCTCTTCGCAGGCGATCTTGTTGCGGGAATACTCCCAGTACGGGTTGCAGAGAGGGGTCGATTCCGTTATCACGGGGTGGGTCGGGGGCTTCTGATATACGGAAGCGGAACTGATGAAGATATATTGTCCCGTCACGCCGCGAAAGAGAGCGATGTCTCTTTCGATATCATTTTCCGTGAACGCGATCCAGTTGCCAACAGCGTCCCAGCGATGGCCCGCAAGGATGGTCCTGAGGGCGTCAGGCTTCGTCACATCTCCGCGCAGGAGCGTCGCCCCCGGTAGATCCGTCGTTCTCATCCCGCGGTTGAGGAGGAAGAGCTCCATGCCCCGTTCCACGCACAACCGGCTGACCGGGGTACTGATATTACCTGTCCCGCCGATGAAGAGCACTTTCACGTAATCATCCTTTCCGCGGAATTCACCGCCTCCTGATTCAAACCTTCCCCTCTGCAAGCCCATGCTTGGTAAGAAACGTGTAACTTTTCTGCATCCCCTCAAACATGTCTTTGTCGTACTCATCGAATTCGACGATCATCCATTGGAATATATGGGTTCATTGTCGTTTGTCAAACGGGCCGGGGAACATTATCATTTTGATAAAACACAATCACAACGGTAATTTCCCATGCAGAATGACTGTCGGCATTGGCCGAATTCTCGCCGATTTTGCTTGTCCGGGAGAGGTCAATTCTGGCATCATCTATGCACTCTAATTCACGTCAAGTCAACTTTTGTACGTTCTCCTCCGCATCCCACAATTTTTCATCGAGGTCTTCTGGTGAAGCTGCCGGTTATCAATGCCGCCCTTTGCGCGGCGCTCATTTGCCTGTGTCAGGATGTCCTGGCCCAGGATCACGATGCCGCACAAGCAGGAAAGACCCGGCAAAAGAAGATTCATCTCTGGTGGGATGAAAGACATCCCGGTGAGCCCCTCGGCAGCCCGCTGGCCAGGAAACTTCCTCTGATATCGGTGAGGGGGAACAGGTTTGTCGATCCGGATGGGAATACCGTCCTCTTCAGAGGACTCTCCATCGCTGATCCCGACAAGATCGAGGGGCAGGGGCACTGGAGCAGGAAGCTCTTTTCGCGGGTGAAAGAAATGGGGTCCCGCCTCGTGCGCATTCCGGTTCATCCGGTCGCATGGCGTGAACGAACGCCCGAGCACTACCTTGCACTGCTTGACTCCGCTGTGGAATGGTGCACGGAACTGGAGATGTATGTCATTATTGACTGGCATTCGATCGGCAATCTGAAGAACGGGCTCTTCCAGGATCCTATGTACAATACCTCGATGGCTGAGACATTTGTATTCTGGCGCACTGTCGCCAGACATTTCAAGGGACATAACACCGTGGCATTCTACGAGCTCTTCAACGAACCTACGCTCTACTTCAACCAGCTCGGACGGATGTCCTGGGATGAATGGAAGAAAATAAACGAAGACCTGATAAGCGTGATTCGCGCATTCGACGGGGAAAAGATCCCCTTGGTCGCGGGGTTCG
>DASVIU010000269.1:0-2930 GCA_036386275.1 Bacteroidota bacterium
GGACAAAAGCCTCCGTCGCCGTCACATTCATGGGCGGTGACTAAAACCGAATGGCCTCAGGTGCGCGCAGAAATCGCAGACGCTCCTGATGGGCTCACAATTACCACCCCTGCCCTGCAGGTTCGCATCGGCAAGAAGCCCGTCCGCGTCGCGTTCTATGATCGGTCAGGCGCACTCCTCAATGAAGATCACCCGTTGAAGGGCATGTCATGGATCAGCCGTAGCCAGCCTGATTCCCTCCGCGATGCGCCGGGAACAACAGGTGCGGAAGTCCGCGTATGGAAGTCCAGTCCATCCGATGAGTATTACTACGGGCTGGGAGAAAAAGCGGCATCCTTCGAGATGGGCGGAAAAAGCGTGACAATGTGGAATGCCGACACTCCCGCCTACAACGCCGGGACGGACCCCCTCTATCAAACCATCCCCTTCTTCATAGGGATGCGCAAAGGACGGGCCTACGGAATATTCTTTGACAACACGTACTGGTCAAACTTCGACATGGGAAAGGAGTCCCGCGATCAGTATTCCTTCGGCGCTGAAGGCGGGGACCTGGATTACTATTTTTTTGCCGGACCGACGCCAAAGTTGATTCTTGCGCGTTTCACCGAGCTCGTCGGGCGCATGCCGTTGCCGCCCCTCTGGTCACTCGGCTACCAGCAGTGTCGTTGGAGTTATTCTCCGGAGAGCAGGGTGCGCGAAATCGCCCGCGGGTTCCGCGACAATAAGATCCCCTGCGATGTCATCTACCTCGACATCGACTACATGGATGGGAACAGGGTGTTTACCTGGAGCCCCGTCAACTTCCCCGATCCACGCCGCCTGGTCAGCGATCTCTCCTCACAGGGTTTCCGCGTTGCGGTCATCATGGACCCCGGCATCAAAACCGATTCGATGTACGCTGCATACCGATCAGGTCTTTCGGCTGTTTGTTTCCTGAAATATCCGGACGGTCGCGTGTTTACGGGCGATGTGTGGCCGGGCCGTTGCGCATTCCCTGATTTCACCGCGGACGCCACCCGCCGCTGGTGGGGCGATCAGATGTCCGGCCTTGTCGACGTCGGCGTACGCGGATTTTGGAACGATATGAATGAACCCTCGGTCTTCAACACTCCAACAAAGACCGTGGATCCGACTGTGCTCCACAATGACCGCGGCCTGTGGACGCGGCATGCGAAAAACCACAACATTTATGGGATGCAAATGACGCGCGCGACATACGAAGGGTCGCTGCGTCAGAATCCTTCCGAACGTCCCTTCGTTCTCACACGGGCATCATACGCCGGCGGCTGGAGGTATTCGGCGTCGTGGACCGGCGACAATGTGGCCTCGTGGGAACACCTCCGGATGGCCCTGTACATGTCCTTAAACCTGTCCATCTCCGGACAGCCTTTCGTGGGGGCCGACATCGGAGGATTCATGGGCTATCCTTCTCCGGAACTCTTCGCCCGCTGGCTGCAATTAGGCGTGTTTACTCCGCTCATGCGGGCGCACTCGGTGATCAATGAGAAGAATAAGGAGCCCTGGGAATTTGGCGCACAGTTCATAGAGATCAACCGTTCCACCATAGCGTTGCGATACCGGTTGCTCCCCTACATTTATAATGTGATGGTAGAGGCTTCGAACACCGGAATCCCGGCCATGCGTCCTCTGATGCTCGAGTATCCCGGGGACCCCCGTTTCGCCGAATCATCACAGGAATATTTCTTCGGCGGTGATCTGCTCATAGCCCCGGTTCTTACTCCCGATGCCCGCCAGCGCGAAGTACCACTGCCACAAGGCACATGGTATGAATTTCATACCGGATCCAGAGTGCCGGGTGGTGGCTCTGTGCGCGTTGAGGCTCCACTTGAGAGGATCCCGGTCTTTGTTCGCGCGGGGGCGATTGTTCCCTCCCAGCAGACTATGCAGTATACCCATGAGGAGGCCATTGACCCGCTGACGTTGACGGTGTATCCGCTCACTTCCAATGGAACGGTCGCGACGCGCTACTACGAAGATGACGGCAAGAGTTTCGACTATCTGAAGGGTGCTGTTCTCCGGCGGAACCACTCCCAGCTGCGCGCCGGCAATTCGCTTGTAGTGGAGATCGGCGCGGCGGAGGGAAGCTACCGGCCTGCAGCCCGGCACCTCGTCCTCACATTCGTGGATGTTGCGAAGGAACCGGTGGCGGTGATGGTGGACGGCACTCCCCTTTCGAAGGGTGATAGTCTGACGGCGGCAGGACAGAATGATGTCTGGAGATACGACCCTGCAACACGCTCGGTCACCGCGCGAACCGATGACCGCTTCACGGGACAACGATTCGAGTTACGGTATGAATGAAGACAACAAACATCGCGCGCAGGCGCTTGTCAACAGGCTGTTGCGTGAAGCCGGCGACAAAGCAGCAACGGGTGAATACAAGGCGGCACTCACGGCAGTGAAGAAGGCGAAAGCCCTCAACCAGACCAATGTGTTCCTTCTGGCGCTGGAGCGGCAACTTGAGCAGATCGGGGAGCTGGCCATCACGGGTTTGTTAGGTGATGCACAGAAGAACGACATCCTGGGGTCCATACCCGGTCTCGTCGATCAGGCAAGCCAATCGTCATCAGCGCTTGAGAAGCCCGATGCAGTGGAGGAAAGTCGCACGGAGACTGTGGAGGAGCGTGAAGCGAGAACTGCAGCGGGACGATGGTTGAAGAATCAGTATTTCCAGCGTTCGCATAATTTCGTCCGGAAGAGCGAATATGATCAAGCCCTGCAGGAGCTTCGCAAGATCTTCAGCATCGACGATCAAGACAAGGTTGCGCGGGAATTCGAATTGAAGATCGTGCAGATGCTGGAAATGAGGCGGCGGCAGCCGATGGTGACACGGCCGGACTCGGTTCAGCAGCAACCTGCACAGGACTCCCCATCCGAATCTTCTGAACTTGTTGCAGTGGTGGAGGAGA
>DASVIU010000270.1:0-1856 GCA_036386275.1 Bacteroidota bacterium
GACGCTCTCGGGAAATACGGACCCCTACCAGCCGGTCGAGCGGACCCTGGCGCTGACGCGCAGATGCCTTGAGGTTTTTCTGGAGTTCCGGAACCCTGTCAGCATTATCACAAAAAACGCGCTGGTCCTCCGGGACATCGACATACTCGGCGCCATGGCCCGCCTCGACCTTATCCACGTCATGCTGTCGATCACGAGCCTCGACGGAGAGCTGATCCGCATCATGGAGCCGAGGACCTCTTCCCCGCTCCTCCGGCTCGAGGCGGTCGAGAAGCTCGCGCAGAACGGGATCCCTGTCGGCGTCAACATCGCGCCGGTCATCCCCGGTCTGACGGATGAAGAGATCCCGTCGATACTCGAGGCCGCCTCCTCACGCGGTGCCGTCGGGGCATCATACATCCTTGTGAGGCTCCCCGGAAGCGTTGAGAGCCTGTTCGTCGACTGGCTGGAACGGGCTCTGCCGGAAAAGCGCTCCCGTGTTCTCAACAGGATACGGGAAACGCGGGGCGGGAATCTGAGCGACCCGCGATTCCATACGCGCCAGCGGGGGGAAGGAGAAGTCGCCGCCTCCGTGCGGTCGCTTTTCACGCTCTCGGCGGCACGCGCAGGGATCCGGGGAAAATGGCCGGAGCTTTCGACGGCGCATTTCAGGCGGATCACCGGCGGACAACAGGAGTTGTTCGACAATTGAATGTGAGCCGTCATCTCCGTATTTTATGACTCTTTCAAGGGAGATACGATCCATGTCGGAATTCGATCCAATTCCATTTTCACGCCGTCACATCGGTCCGGCCGAAGAGTCCCGCCGGGCGATGCTCAAAGAGCTGGGATGCACGTCGCTAGAAGAGTTCATCGACGGGGTTGTCCCAGCTGCGATCCGCACATCGCGTCCGCTGGCCATCGGGGAAGGGCGGTCGGAAGAAGAGGTCATCGCCGCACTCGCGGGGATTGCGGCAAAGAACAGGGTGTTCCGCTCCTTCATCGGGATGGGGTATCACGACACCGTCACACCCGCCGTGATAGTCCGGAACGTCCTCGAGAACCCCGGCTGGTATACCGCGTACACGCCGTACCAGGCCGAGGTGGCCCAGGGGCGGCTCGAGGCGCTCCTGAACTACCAGACGATGGTCGCAGACCTCACCGGGATGGACATCGCAAACGCGTCGCTCCTCGATGAATCAACGGCCGCGGCCGAAGCCATGGCAATGTTCCATGCAATCAAGGGGCATCCCGCCGGCGGTCTCTTCTTTGTTTCGGACGAATGCCACCCGCAGAACATCGAAGTCGTCCGGACGAGGGCCAGGCCGCTGGGGATACGTGTCGTTGTCGGGTCCTGCGCACAGTTTGAATTCTCCGAGGACGTCTTCGGGGCCCTCGTGCAGTACCCCGCGACGGACGGCGCGATACGCGATTACCGCCCGTTGTGCGACAGGGCGCATGCCGCCGGGGCGCTCGTCGTGTGCGCCGCCGATCTCATGAGCCTGCTCCTCCTGGTTCCCCCCGCCGAATTCGGCGCCGACGCGGCTGTGGGGTCCACGCAACGGTTCGGTGTCCCCCTCGGCTACGGCGGTCCGCATGCCGCGTATTTCGCGACGAGGGACACGCACAAGCGCCACATGCCCGGACGCATCATAGGGGTCTCCGTCGACGCACAGGGGAACCGGGCACTCCGGATGGCGTTGCAGACGCGGGAGCAGCACATCAGGAGGGAAAAGGCGACATCCAACGTCTGCACTGCGCAGGTCCTTCTGGCGGTCATGGCCGGCATGTTTGCGGTCTATCACGGACCGCAGGGACTTCGCGCGATCGCCGGGCGGCTGCACGGATTTGCGCGCATGCTCTCCGACGGCGCCCGG
>DASVIU010000271.1:0-4170 GCA_036386275.1 Bacteroidota bacterium
CCTCGCTCATCCCGCGCCAGGCGGCAGTCCCTCCGCTTCCGGTCGGAGGGCAGGATGACGGTGTGAGCAATGACATCATCGCCTCGATCGCACTTGACCGCATTCAACAGAACCCGTACCAGCCAAGGGCCGAGTTTGAGCCCGTCGCTCTCGACGAGCTCAAGCGCTCGATCCAGGAGAAAGGGATCATTCAACCGGTCCCCGTCCGCCGGCTCGGCGACGAGTACCAGCTGATATCGGGCGAGCGCCGCGTTCGTGCCGCACGCGAAGCGGGACTCAAACAGATCCCCGCCTACATCATCAGGGTCCGCTCAAACGAAGAGATGCTCGAGCTGGCGCTGATCGAGAATCTCCAGCGGGAACACCTCAACCCGATAGAGATCGCCATCTCCTACAAGCGGCTGATCGACGAATGCCGGTACACCCAGGAAGAAGTGTCGCAGAAGATCGGGAAAGACAGGACGACGATCACGAATTTCCTGCGACTCCTGAAACTCCCCGAGCCGATCCAGAATGCCGTGCGGAAGGGGGAGATAAGCAGCGGCCATGCCCGGGCGATTGTTGCCATCGATGATCCGGACCGTCAGATGGAGATATTCCGGAAGGCCGTCAGCAGGGGGCTCTCGGTCCGGGACGTGGAACGTCTGGCACGCGAGAAAAGCGGGAAGAAGGGAGCCCGCCGCCCGGGTGCCCACGGCGCCGGGGCGGTCTCCAGCTCACTCTCGAGTATCGAAGAGCGTCTCCGCCAGTTTCTGGGGACGCGGGTGCAGGTGAGAATGCTGCAGGATGGGAAGGGGGAGATCGTCATCGAGTATTATTCCGCCGACGACCTGGAACGGATCCTGGAGATCTTCTCGGAGATCGAAGACAGGACACGTTGAGTGCTGCAGGAACTTCGACAGAAGAGCTTCTCCACAACAACCTGGCCACACAATCTGGGATGACCAATGGAGAAAACCATCATTTCCACGCCTAACGCCCCCGGGGCGATAGGGCCGTACAGTCAGGGGACCGTCGCCCCGCAGGGGTTCGTGTTCACTGCAGGACAGATTCCTATTAACCCGGCCACCGGAGATCTCATCAGCGGCGACATCAAGGCCCAGACCCGGCAGGTGATGGAAAACCTGAAGGCGATACTCGAAACGGGGGGGTCGGATCTCGCATCGGTTGTCCGGACAACCGTGTACCTGAAGGACATGGGGGACTTCGCGGGGATGAATGAGGTGTTCGCGGAGTATTTTCGTGTGGCCCCTCCCGCTCGATCCACGGTCGAGGTGGCCCGGCTCCCCCGGGATGTCCGCGTTGAGATAGATGCGATAGGGATCACCCGGTCTCGCTGACAGGATACGATGAAACCGGTCGCCCGGCACGTGCTGGTGCTCATGATTCTGCTCACCGCCCCCCCACTGTGGGGGCAGATCCCTTCCGCCGGAGCTCCGCGCGCCGATTCCGTTCGTGTCCTGCAGAGTGCGGACTCAGCCGCGCGGGGATTCGACACCCTCCGACATGCGGCACTCCCCCGGAAATCGCCGGGTCTCGCCATGCTCTGTTCCGCTCTCCTTCCCGGAGCCGGCCAGTTCTACAATCAGTCGTACTGGAAAGTCCCCGTCGTCCTCGGTCTCGGGTTGTACTTCGCTTCGACGTGGCTCGATCAGAACCGCAGGACCCAGGATTTCCGTGAGAAGTACGCCGCGAGTCTTACTGCAAACCCCTCCGATCCATTCGCAAGCGATACGTACCTGAGAGAGAGGGATTTCTACAAGCAACAGCGTGATACGTTTGCATGGTATTTCGTCATCCTCTACCTTGTAAACATCGCCGATGCCTATGTCGATGCGAGCTTGTTTGATTTCGATGTCGGGAAGGACCTATCACTGCGTCTCCTTCCCGGCACCCAGGGGCCCGTGGGCGCCTTTCCCGGCTTCACTGTCCGGCTCGGGTTCTGACAATCACTCCCAAAAACGGCGCCTGTGGCGCCACGATCGTTGATCCCGGCGCCACAGGCGCCGACCTGAAGCGGGACTGGCACTCTGGCTCTGCCTGAATTTCAAACACCGGACACCCCATGCTGAACTACATCTGGATCTCACTCGTCATTGTCGGCATACTCGTTGCCGCCGGCAGCGACATCGCCGACGAAGCAGGGAACACGTATCGTAACGGGATACCGCTCGACGTGAGATTTGAAGTCGCGAAGCATCCTTCTCATCTCCGTTCCACGTGGGAAGGGACGATCGTACTCTCCGCAGACGACTTTAATGCGTTCTACGGCCCGGGAGCCGCCGATTCGGCTGTACGCCAGCCGGCGATCATCTCCGTGGACGCTTCCGGCCGCTCGACGGTGCTGATGGCGATCGGTGAGTCTTCCCCCTTCCGGTGGAGGGAGATGGCCCGCCACGCAGCAGAGAGGGACCGGCTCACCGCGTCGGTCGCAGCGATGAAGCTCTCGGGGGAAGAGAATGCCGCATCGGTCCGGATGGTGATGGAGCCTGTCAGGTTTGTGAAGCTGAAAGCAGTCACCGCGGCCGCGCTCGATTACGCGGCCACCGCCGTGAATATCTCGATCGGCCTCATCGGCGTGATGGCGCTCTGGCTCGGAGTGATGAAGGTTGCCGAGGAGGCGGGGCTGCTGAAGATCATCACCCGGCTCCTGGCCCCTCTCACCCGCCGTTTGTTTCCCGACGTCCCCCAGGACCATCCCGCTCTCGCGGCGATGATCATGAATATTGCGGCAAATATGCTCGGGCTGAACAATGCGGCGACGCCGATGGGCCTCAAGGCAATGGAGGAGCTCAACAGGCTGAATCCCAGGGTCGGCACGGCGACGAACGCCATGGTCACGTTCCTGGCGATCAACACGGGGGGGCTGGTCCTCATCCCCGCGACGGCAATCGCAGTGCGGGCGGCGGCGGGATCGGCGAACCCGGGGATCATCATCGGGACGTCCATCATCGGGTCCGGATGTGCGACCATCGCCGGCATTGCGGCCTCGAGAATCCTGCAGCGGCTCCCGCGGTACCGCAGGCAGGTGGAGGCAGACAATGGCTGACCTTTTCCGCGCTCTCATCAATACGCTCGCCGTTGCCGCCATCCCCCTGTTGTTCATCGTCTTCCTCGGGTGGGGGATCCTGAAGAAAGTGAAGGTGTACGAGGTGTTTGTGGAGGGGGCGAAAGAGGGGTTCACAACGGCCGTACGGATCATTCCGTACCTTGTGGCGATGCTTGTCGCGATAGGCATTTTCCGGGCGAGCGGTGCCCTGGAGCTCCTGACGAGGCTCCTCGCCCCCGTGACCGCGCTGATAGGCATGCCCTCCGAAACCCTTGCGATGGCGCTGATGCGCCCCCTCTCGGGGAGCGGTTCACTCGGGGTGATGACGGAACTGATGAAAGTCCACGGACCCGATTCGCTGATCGGCATCATGGTGTCGACGATGTACGGAAGTTCTGAAACCACGTTCTACGTCCTCGCGGTCTATTTCGGCTCCGTGGGGATCAGGGACACGCGCCACGCTGTTCCCGTCGGCATCATCGCCGACGTCGCGGGGATGCTCGCGGCTGTGTGGGTTGTGAACCTCCTTTTCCGTTGAGTATGTGCACTGAACGTACCTTGCTTTCCAGGGGGGTGATGGGTATATTTTTGCCGCAAACCGAACCCTCTCGCTGCACGTTCTCTCCCTTTGAAACTACTGCATGGCTGCTCCGCCCGGCATTTTTCCTCTTCGTCTGTGAACCCCGGAATCCTGCGGGGCGGGGAAATGGACGATGAGGGGAAGTGCGTGAATCACCAAATACTGGACATCCAATGCATCTGATAAACCGGCTCGTTGTTGCAGCGATTCCCGCAGTCCCGAAACCGATCGTGCGCTATTTCGCCGGCCGCTACATCGCCGGCGAAACCATTCAGGACGCCATTGCCACGGTCCGCGCGCTCAACGCGGAAGGGGTCTGTGCGACGCTGGACGTACTGGGCGAAGACATCACACGCCGCGATGAGGCCATTGCTTCGCGCGAACAGTCAAACCAGGTCCTCCATACGATTGCCGGCGAAAAACTCGACTCCAATCTCTCCATCAAGCTCACCTCTCTCGGCCTGAAACTCGACAGGGACTTCTGCGCGGACAACGTCCGCGAGATCCTGAAGGTTGCCGCGAGCTATAAGATCTTCGTCCG
>DASVIU010000272.1:0-7411 GCA_036386275.1 Bacteroidota bacterium
GGGCATACGATGCGTCGAGGCGGGGAAGCTTGCTCATGAATTGATCCGCCGTGCCGGCGTGCCGGAAGCTCCGGCTGATCAGAGGCTTCACGCGGATGTCCTTCAGCTCGAGCGGGTGGCCGGACTCCCTGGCCAGTATGAGGAGCTTCCTCCCGACGTCCGCCCCGTTCAGATCGTCTCGCGGATCGGGCTCGGTGTATCCTTTCCTGCGCGCCTGCCCGACAACCTCGGCGAACGACCGTCCCGCGGTGAACGTATTGAAGAGATAGCTCAGCGTTCCGGAGAGAACGCCGTCGATCCGGAGTATCCTGTCGCCTCCCGCGATGAGGTCGTTGATCGTGTTGATGATCGGAAGACCGGCGCCGACATTCGTTTCGTACAGGAACCGGACGTTGTGCCTGAGGGCGGTCCTGTGGAGCCGTTCATAGAGCGCGTAGGTGCCGGCGTTGGCCTTTTTGTTCGGCGTCACGATGGAGATGCTGGATTCGAGTATCGTTTCATACTTCGTCACAAGCGCGTCGCTCGCCGTGCAATCGACAAACACGCTGTTGGGGAGGTTCATCTCCCTCATGCGGCGGACGAATGTCTCCAGATTCATGGCCGTGCTTCCCCGCCCGAGTTTTTTCCCCCATTGCCGCGGGATGGAGGCGCTTCCGTCGAACATCATCCTCCGGCTGTTGGCGACCGCCTCGACGCGCACGTCAAGGGACTGAGCGCGCAGAAGGAACTGCCGCTGGGCGGCGATCTGCCGCAACAGGGCCCCGCCGATGAGGCCTGTCCCCACGATGAACAGGTGGAGCGATTTTGTCCCCGAAAGGAAGAATGCATCGTGGAGCGCGTTCAGCGCCTTTGCCTCGTCCGCCTTGTCCACGATCGTGGAGATGTTCAGCTCCGAAGATCCCTGCGCAATGGCAACCACGTTGATGCCGTTTCTCCCGAGCGCCTGGAACAGTTTTCCGGAGATCCCCGTTTTCTTGCGCATATTCCCGCCGACGACGGCCACCGCGGAGAGGTTCGCCTCGATCACGACGCTGTCGATCTGGTGGTCGCGGATTTCAAATCGCAGCTCATTCTCGATCAGCCGCTTGGCCGCGGCCGAGGCGCCGGGAAGGACCGCCAGGCAGAGGGAGTATTCCGACGATGCCTGCGTGACCATCAGGACATTGATCTCCTCCTCCGCAAGAGCGCTGAAGACGCGCTTCCCGATACCGGCAATCCCGGTCATGCCGCTCCCCTGTATCCGAAGGAGCGCTACCTCGTCGATCGAAGAGATCCCCTTGATCAGGAACCGGTCGGAGGTGTTCCGTTTCCCGATCAACGTTCCCTCGAAATCCGGGTTAAACGTGTTCCTGATCCTGATCGGGATATTCCTGTCGAGCGCCGGCTGCATCGTGGGAGGATGTATGACCTTCGCGCCGAAGTGGGACATTTCCATCGCTTCTTCGTAGGTCATCCGCGGGATGGAAAACGCCTTCTCGACCTTCCGTGGGTCCGCCGTCATCACCCCGTCCACGTCAGACCAGATTTCGATCTCCCGCGCCCCGAGCGCGGCGCCGAATATCGAGGCCGTCAGGTCCGAGCCACCCCGTCCAATCGTCACGGTGTCGTTGTCGGTCGTCGAGGCGATGAACCCGCAGGCGCATTGCAGCCCCCGGTGCTTCTGGAAATACTGTTTGATAAGGTGCGAGGTCAGGTCATATTTGAGCTTCCCCGCGCCGAACGTGTCATCCGTCTTGATGAGGGTCCGGCTGTCGATATACCCGCAGGGGACCCCGGAGGCGTTCAGCGCCTCCGCGATGATGGATGTCGAGAGTATCTCTCCGAAGCTCATCGTGTAGTCGAGCGTCCTGACCGTTAGTTCTTCGGTGAAGAGGACGCCGTGGAGCACGTTGGAGAAGTCGGCCAGTTGTTCGCGGACGAATTTCTCCCCCCGCCGCCGTGCGCGCCCCGGGACGAGCTCGGCGAGGGCCTTGAGGTGCCGGTCCCGTATTTTCTTCAGGCCGCCCAGGTACTTCCTGTCCCCGCGCGAGGCAAGCCGGCTCGTGGCAATGATCTGATCCGTGACCCCTTCGAATGCGGAGAACACCACGACCAGGTGCCTGTGGCGTGCCCGAGCCCGGGCAATGATCTTCATGACGTGCCGGATCCTGTCCGGAGTGCCGACGGAGGACCCGCCGAATTTCATAACGTGCATGGCAATCCCCTGAAATGAGAAAGACCGGCTTCAGGTCGCTGAAGTCGGTCTTCCGGAGTGACAATAGGATGAGCCAACCTCAACCGTCCATTGTAATGGACGTGGGCGCGGTCGGAGGGTGCGAAAGCGTCAACCCGTGTAAGCTCATCGGCATCATGGACTCAACGTAGCATATTCGGCAGTCATTGTCAAATCCGCATCATTTCTTGATATTCGGTAGAATTTTTCGTAGGGTTGTGAAGTCACCGTTCTTTCACAACGCATCAATAGCAGGGAGGATCCCGTGAGCGTACAGCCCAGACTGCTCGATCATGCCTTTTACAGGGGATGGATGAAAGGCGAAATCCCGGTCGAAGTACTCGCCGCCTACCACAGGTCCTATCATGAGTTCATCAGCCGTGTCCCCGGCTACTGGCAACGCGTTGTGGATGCATTCCAGCCCGACTTCCCGGGGGAACATCCCGTCGTCCGGGAAGAACGTCACCACATACTCCTCTGGGAGCAGTGGGGACGGCGACTGACACCCCCGCTTGAGTTCCCCCGTCTGAGCTCCCTTCTCAACTCCCTCGACGCCATGACCCCTTCGGAGCTTCTCGGCGCGCTCCAGGCATTTGAGGTGCAGCAACCCGAAGTCGCATGTACCAAGAAGGAAGGGCTGATGACGCATTACGGGTTCAGGAGCGAGGACCTCACGTACTTCGACGAGCACCAGAGGGAAGAGGGACACATCGCCTATGGACGCTCTCTTGCAGCCCGATATGCGGACAGAAACGAGTTCGATGAGGGGTTCGCACGCGGGGCCGAGCTCGTGTACGCAAGCCTCGACAGTTTTGTCGCGCCGTGACACATCAGCGGCTCCACTCTAGACGTGCAATCTCTTCGTCGTTCGTGCCAAGCACGTACTCTTTGTCTTCAGGCATGGGGGTACTCTACGTGTTTGTTGAGAACTGCGATTTCAACCTTCGGGAGTCATCCTCTCGCTGCATCAGATATTCAACGGGATCAAGATGCATCTCTTTATTGATTCCCTCCACCGAAAATTGAACATGGAAGTCTTTCCCTGCAATTGAATGGTCGCTTGTCTGCTCGCTGAGAAAGAGCCTCTCTACGGTCAACTCGAGATGCCCGGATGATGTGGAACAATGCCGGAGTCTGTTCAGTCTCTTGGGGGATTCAGCGGAAGGTAGTTTTCTCAGATCCGGAATGTCACACACGGTTGTCGTCGAACATGTTCCTGTCGAGACTCCTGTACTGTATCGCTTCCCCGATGTGCTCGGGGCGGATCCCGTCCGATCCAGCGAGGTCCGCTATCGTCCTCCCGACTTTGAGTATCCTGTCGTACGCGCGCGCGGAGAGGCCGATCTTCGTTATCGCCGTCTTCAGCAGCTCCTCCCCCGCGCCGTCCAGCCGGCAGACCCGTCGGATCTCACCCACCTGCATCCCTGCGTTTGCATAGAGCCCCTGTCTCTCCCTGAATCGCGCGGACTGGATCTCCCTGGCACGCGCAACGCGCGAGCGTATCCCCGAAGAGGTCTCGCCCGGCTCCCTGCCGGCCAGATCCCTGTATTTCACCGCCGGGACCTCGATATGGAGATCGATACGGTCGAGCAACGGGCCGGAGATCCTGGAGAGATATTTCTGTATCTCCCGCCCCTGGCATGTGCACTCCTTTGCAGGATCGGTATAATACCCGCAGGGGCAGGGATTCATGGCACACACGAGCATGAAATTCGCGGGGAAGTCGATCGAACCCTTCAACCGGTTAATAATCACGTGCCCATCTTCAAGCGGCTGCCTCAGGACCTCAAGCACGCTTCTTGCGAACTCCGGGAGCTCGTCGAGAAAGAGGACCCCGTTGTGTGAGAGTGAGATCTCACCCGCCCTGGGCACGATACCCCCGCCGACGAGAGCGGCGTCGGAGATCGTATGATGGGGGGAACGGAAGGGACGCCTCGCCACAAGCGCCTCCCCCGGAGGGAGCAGACCGGCCACGGAATGTATCTTCGTGGTCTCCAGTGCCTCGTCGAAGCTCATAGGCGGGAGTATCGTCGGGACCCGTTTTGCCAGCATGGTCTTCCCGGAACCGGGAGGACCGATCATGATGATGTTATGCGCACCGGCAGCGGCGACTTCGAGTGCCCTCTTGACGGTCTCCTGCCCTTTCACGTCGGCAAAATCGGCCGGATAGTTTTGCACGGCGGTAAACAGATCCGCAGCGTTGATCCGCAGTGGGTCCGGGCGCCCCTCTCCGGCGTTCAGGAACGTAACGACCTCCCGGAGTGAGGACATCGGGTAGACACCCACCTCGCGCACCATCGAGGCTTCCCTCCCGTTCTCACAAGGGACCAGAAGTCCGGCAATCTCTCTGCGGCGGACTTCCATCGCGATCGGGAGTATGCCGTGCACCGGGCGGAGAGAGCCGTCGAGGGCAAGCTCTCCGATCATCGCGAACTCCTTCAGGGACGGCATGCTCACCTGAGCGCTTGCCGCCAGTATCCCGATTGCCATCGGGAGGTCGAACGATGAGCCCTCCTTCCGGATGTCCGCAGGGGCGAGGTTCACCGTCAGCTTCCGTGCGGGGAATTCGAAACCCGAGTTGCGCACAGCCGCTGCAATGCGCCCCCGGCTTTCGCGGACCGCGTTGTCCGGGAGCCCGACGATGGAGAAGGCGGGGATGGCCCGCTCGAGGTGCGTTTCGACTTCAACGACATACGCGCTCACGCCGTATGTCGCGCCGCTCAGGACCTTGGAGAGCAATGACCTCCTCCCCGGACACGGCAATGCCGGGGAACAGAGGGACCGGTCTCCGTCCCGCCTGTGGTGCGGAGTTCAATCCCGTCTGTTCCCGGCATCCTGTCCTCGTCTGATACGGGCTCCCTGAAAATAGATACACGCGATAAACGGGATTTGCGACAAAAAGAGAGAGATGCAGGGGGTGGAGAGACGGGGTGAACTTTTGAGGAGGTGGAGAGGATGAATCTCTGAGGAGAGGCGGGTCAGGGATGCGGGTGACGATGCTGCAGGCTGTGGGGTTTCTCCAGTCCGTGCGCGAACATGAGCTCCTCGTCCGAGAGAATCTCCACGGCTGGTCCCGAGGCGACGACCTCTCCCCCATCCAGCAGGTAGACCCGGCTGCAGAGATCGAGAACGAGCTCCAGGTCGTGCGACGCTATCACGCGGGTGGCAGGGAGCCCCCGTATGAGGCGGGCAAGCTCTCTGCGCCCGCGGGGGTCGAGGTCGCTCGTCGGCTCGTCCAGGACGAGTATGCTCGGGTTGCAGGCAAGTATGCCTGCCAGACATACCCGTTGCTTTTCGCCACCGCTCAGATGGTGGGGAGATCTCCGCTCAAACCCTTCAAGCCCCACCTCCCGGAGAGACTCCCGGACAATCCGGTCGATCTCCGCGGCCGGGAATCCGAATTGCACCGGACCGAACGCAACGTCCTCGGAGACGGTGGGACAGAAGAGTTGATCGTCCGGGTCCTGGAAGAGGAGACCGACCATTCTGTGCACTTCGTACAGGTTTGCGCTCGTAATAGGGTCGCCGCAGACGATGACCTCCCCGTGACGGCTGTCGTCCTCAGGGAGTATCCCGTTCAGATGAAGCAGGAGCGTCGATTTTCCGGCCCCGTTGGGGCCGACGATCCCGATGCACTCTCCTTCGGCGGCATGCATGGAAACACCCCGCAGTGCCGGTTTTCCGTCCGGGTAGGAATACGAAAGGTCCTTCACTTCGAGCGTATTCATCAGCGCCATCCTCTTGCACTCATGGCGGCATAGATGCGCTCCGCGCGCTCCGTGGACCTGATGAACAGCTGACCGACGATCCCCGCAGCGGTTTTCCAGCGGCCTCCCCCGCGGGGCGCGAACGTCCTTGACTTCCTCGCGCGCGTCATCCGCTCCGACTGATCGATGAGCAGGAACACATACCTGTACATGAGGGCGAGGACGGTGACGAGGAGCGGGGGTACGCGGAGCGATCGCAGGACCCCGAGTATCCCGGCGAAGGGGGTTGTGTTGGAGAGGAGGACCATCGTCAGAAGACAGAGATTGCTCTTGACAAGTATGCGGATCAGCATGAACAGGCCGTCGTGCTGCATCAGTGCGAGGATCGCGACCCCCGCCGCAACCGGCTCCAGCGTGAGGAGCCGTATGGCGACGAACCGGAAGGGCAAACGCGCAAGGAATATCACGATGAAGAGGAGAACCGCACAGGCCACAAAATACAGGGGAGCCGAAATGGGGACGATCACCGTCGAGATCACAAGCGCGATCGCGATGGCGAGCTTCAGGGCCGGGGGGAGCCTGTGCACAGGGGAGTCGAGCCGCGCATAGCGGTCGATATACTCATGCCTCATTGCGGCTCCGGCGGGTCAGCAGCCGGGCGAGGAGGAACCCCCCGGCAAACACGATGCACGTCCCGGCCAGCCCCGCGATGACCGTAGCGGCCACGGGTGAGCCGAGACCGGGGATTGTGTAACCCTCGAATGGCGAGGAGACGAGCGGGCGGGCGACGGCCGCGCTCTCGAACCCGAGTTTTGCCGCCACCGCTTCAAGACCGTCGGGCCATCGGGAAGCGAAAGGAGAAATGAACAGGACCGCGCCGGTCGTGATCAGGGCACCGTACAGGAGCAGGTCCCTCCCCTCGTGCAAGGGAGCGGAGCGGGTGTTTTCCGCAGCAATGTCGGGGCGCGCGGCGGCGATGGCGGAATACGCGAGGGATGAGATGACGGCTTCACCGATGGCGATAAGCATGTGCACGTTGGTCATCGCGGGGAATGCCGAGGTCCACGGCACTGTCCCCGACCAGGCAAGCTCCCCGGCGCAACACGCTGCGGCGAGCACGGTGGAGCCCCACGCAGCAAGGACCACCGCCAGATATCGCCCACGCTCGCTTCTGAACACGAGTCTCACCCCCCTGTAAATCGCATATCCGCCGGCCGATCCTATCACGCCCATGTTGAACACATTCGCCCCCAGCGCGACGATTCCTCCGTCGGCAAACAGGAGACACTGAACGATCAGCACAGCCGTGATCACGACGACTCCGGCCGCCGGCCCCAGGAGAACCGCCGCCAGCACTCCCCCCATCAGGTGCCCTGACGTCCCTCCGGCAACGGGGAAGTTCACCATCTGCGCGGCGAAAACGAATGCACCGGCAAGACCCATCAGGGGGACTTTTTTCCGGGGGAGGCTGCCGTTCAGCTGGCGGAGGGAT
>DASVIU010000273.1:0-7910 GCA_036386275.1 Bacteroidota bacterium
CCATTCTTCCGTCTCCGATGGAGGTCCTCAGGTCGTTTCCCGAGCTCCACTTTCACGATTTCATCGTCCTCAACACGGCGTATTCGATCAGGATCAACCTGCTCGGATACGTCTGGGCAACGCTCCTCGCCGTCCCCTTGGGCTTTGCGGTGGGTCTGTTTACTCCCGTGGGGGCGATTTTCAATCGACCCCTGCAGGCGATCCGGTACATTCCGCTGACGGCGGTCACCGGGCTCTTCATCGCCTGGTTCGGGATCTACATGAACATGAAGATCCAGTTCCTTGCGTTCGGCATATTCGTCTACCTGCTTCCCGTGGTTGTCGCCCGGGTGAGGGAGCTTGATGATGTCTACGTTCAGACTGCCGAGACGCTCGGGGCCAGCAAATGGCAGATCATCCGGAAGGTGTTCCTCCCGGGCGTTCTTTCAAAAGTTTCGGACGACATCCGGGTGCTGACGGCCATTTCCTGGACCTACATCATCGTGGCTGAGCTCATCAATAACGAGGGGGGGATCGGAGCCCTGATCTTCCGTGCCTCCCGGCAGAGCAGGCTCGACAAGGTGTTTGCGTGCCTGTTTGTCATCATTCTCATCGGTGTGGCCCAGGACAAGATCTTCATCTGGCTGGATCGCCGCCTCTTCAAATACAAATATGCGACCGAGAAATGACCGCAACACAGGGAATCATTGAGTTGAAGGAGATCGCCCAGTGGTACATGGACGATAAGGGCCGGAAAACCGTTGTCATCGAGCATTTCAACCTGATGGTGGAGAATGTCCCGAAGAAGGGGCAGTTCATCTGTTTGCTCGGACCTTCAGGCTGCGGCAAATCGACCGTGCTCCGCTACATTGCCGGTCTTCAGACGCCTTCGGAAGGGCAGGTCCTTCTCTACGGCAAGCCGAGGAGGGAGGAAGACCACGTGGGGATGGTCTTTCAGCAATACAGTTCGTTTCCGTGGCTGACGGTCCTCGACAACGTGACCCTGGCGCTCGAGATCAAAGGGGTTGCCAAGAAGGAGCGGAAGGAACAGGCGATGTCGTACATTCAGGCATGCGATCTTGAGAAGCACGCCGACAAATACGCGCAGTATCCGATTCTCTCCGGCGGCCAGCTTCAGAGGGTGGCGATTGCCCGGAGTCTTGTCTCCAACCCGAACCTCCTGCTGATGGATGAACCGTTCGGCGCTCTGGATGTCAACACGCGGCTCCGGATGCAGGAGATGCTGATGACGATCTGGGAAAGGCTCTGGCATATCAACACCGCGACGACGATCGTTTTTGTCACGCATGATATTCCTGAAGCGGTGTACCTGGGGACAGACATCTATATCATGCAGGCAAACCCGGGGAAAATCGTCCATCACATTGCGATCGATCTTCCGTTTGACAAAACGCGGCAGGTGAAAAGAGATCCCCGGTTTGTGCAGTACGTGTACGGCATCGAGGATAAGATGATGGCCCTCTCCCAGGAGAAAGCCGTCACCGCTTCGAATTGATTCTTTCCGCAAAGACGCCGTAGTCTCAGCGACGCGTTCCGGTATCAGAAAGCCCCCTCTTCGTGAACCGAAGAGGGGGCTTTCATTTTCGCTTTTCCCCCCGTTCGACCGTTTTCCTCCAATATTGAGGATTTATTTATGCTTTCCGGCCGAATCTTTAAAGAATTAACTCCCCTTTCATCCCTCTGGGCTATTCCCGATCGGCGGAATCATCGTTAAGCTTGTCATCATACTACGATGATTCATCCACTCTCAGTAAGAGTTGAAAACTTCGTGGAACGGTAGGAATTCATCAATCGTCACGAAAGGACGATCAATTATGAAAAAATCTAAGCTCGGTCTGTTCCTGCTTTCTGCCCTGGTCTTCGCGGGGATGGCAGTTACCTCCATGGGCTGCCTGGGCACGATGGGGACCATGGATGGAAGTGTTGGCGTCAATATCGGGGATCAGCCTGTGTGGGGACCGACAGGGTATGATCGCGCCGACTACTATTACATTCCCGATGTAGACTCGTATTACTCGGTCTCCGAGCATCAGTATATCTACAGGGATGGATCAAATTGGAAACACGGTGCATCGTTGCCGTCCAGTTACAGTAATTACGATCCGTACCATTCCTATAAAGTCGTGGTCAATGAAGATAAGCCGTATCAGAACAACACCGCCCACCAGGCGAAGTATGGGACGTTCAAAGGTAAGACGGATCAGCCGGTGATTCGCGACAGCCGTGACCCCAAATACTTTGTGAACAAAGATCATCCCGAGCACGAGAAGTGGGCAAAAGAACATAATCGTTGACCTGTTTGCCTGGAAATGAGTCGGAGTGGGCTTCATTGAGTTCTGTCAGTCCCCTGCAACAAGGAGGATCCCTGCCGGCTATCGCGGGCAGGGATTCTTCTTTAGAAGCGGTCCTTCAAAAGGCATTAACTACCCTTCCATCCTTTAGGGGGATTTCTTTGTGGCAGGCTATCAGCTAGCTTCATAAGAGTTAAGGCCGCAACGATTCCGAATACCACATTGGGATCAATTTCGTTTCAACATCATGAAAGGTGCAATCATGACAGCACGGAGAGCTCTTGGATCAATCGTCATATTGTCTGTTTTTGCCCTCCCTCTGTTTGCGGGGGGAAAAGGGGATATTCAGAAATACTTCAACGATGCCGCAACCAGAGCGAAAGCAACAGCCAATCCAGCCGAGAAGCGGCAAATTCTTGACGAATCATTTGACAGGATGTTCACAGCCCTGGACATTGCTCAAACCTTGCCCTTCATTTCGAAAGACGATTCCATCGGAATTGTTCGATTCAAGGCGACACTGAAGGAGAAACAGGACGAGCTCGCAGGGCGGAATGGCTACGTGCGCGTGGCGGATACACAACTCAATGCCTTCTCCAACTACGTCGTGCAGGGGATGGAGCAGGCCGATGAAGTGATAACCATCAGTCTTGTCACTCTTGTACTGATCATTCTCCTCATCGTGCTACTCCTATAAATACTCTGCTCCCCGCCCCTGGGGGCGGGGAAGCCTGAATATCGAGCCTTCTTCCTCTCTTGGGGCGCCCGTGCATAAGACCGGGCGCCCACCTGCCACATATCTGCCGGAAGCCACTTTCTGTTCCCTTCCCCTAACTAATTGAAATCAGGCATGTTACAAGTTTATATCCCCTGAAGCACACCGCTCTGTGGCACCCATCTCTGTGCGGTGATCATCACTGTATCACCCCCTTCTCCTTTCGGCGTAACCGGTTACGGCATCGAGTGAACCTGGCACTGATTTGGCTATAGTCCCCGCGTGAGAGATTGAACCATTACACAAATAGAGGGGGAGAAGATGAAATCACGCATAGTCCTGGGAATAGCAGCAATCGTCGTAGCTCTATCCGTCGCCGTGACGGCCCATGCTCAGCCCGACGAAGCCCGTTACGCGAAATACGACTTTCAGAAGCTCATGAAGGCATTTGATTCGTCGCTGCGCAGCAATGTCCCGGGAATCGTCGAATCGACGATCTACAACCTGGTCGAATACAAGAGCTTCTTCCCGGATCGCGAGTATTCCCGGCTCGTTCAGACGCTGAGCGACGTCGCCCGGAGCAGCACTGATTCGACGATCGCTTACAAAGCAGGCCTGGCAGGGATGTACCTTTCGTACGGTACGAGACTGGACGACGCCTCTGTGTTCACTCCGTACAATCACGAAACTGCTTTCAAGGTAGCCGCGGACCAGCTCGCGAAGAAATTCCTTCTGTCACGTTCCTCAGAGTAAAACGGGGGGGACGAACCCTGAAGGGGTGCCCGGGATTCTACCAGGCTTTTACCCCTTCAGGTTCCCCTGTTCTTCTCCCCGCCCCTCCCTGAGGAGGCAGTTGACTGTCTCCCCGCCAACCCCTATTTTCCCCCAGTCATCACGAACGAACCCGGTCATTGCGTAGCGCCGGCAGCGCCACCAATTCCCGCATTCCCTTATCCTGTTGTCCCCATGCGGGACGTCCTGCACAGAGCGCATGAATCCATCGGATGCCACAACCCACTGACATGCCGGATGCGGGCTCTCATCCCGTCCACCTCCGCATCAAGCGCGGGAATCTCCTGACGCGCCAGATGACGTTTGAATCCGCGTTCACGATCGGGCGCGCTGACGGATGCAGCGTTCAGTTTACAGACGAGAACGTAAGCTCACGCCACGCGTCTGTCGTGTGGGATCAGGATGATTGGTGGCTGGAAGACCTCGGGAGTACGAACGGTATCATCGTCGGGGGGAAGCGGATCACGGGGAAAATCCCCCTTCCGGTGGGGAAAGATGTCCGTCTCGGGCGGAAGGGACCTGTGCTCGTGTTCGATGCGGAAGTGCACGCCCGCGCGTTCTCCCCGCACGCTCGGGAGCCGGAGATCGGAAGGACACAGGTCATCCGGCGTTACTTCGAGGGATCGGCAGGAGGGAGAGTCGGCGAGAGAACTCTTCTCATTCGCGAAGCATTCAGGACTGTCCGCCGCCGCTACAGGTTGCGGTACTGGGTTGCACTGGGGGCGGTCATGTCGCTTCTCCTCCTCGCCGTTCTGGCAATTGTGCAGTACCGCGCCCGTATCGAGCAGCTGCAGAAGCTCCACGCGACGGCTGCGGATGTCTTCTACGCCACCAAGTCGCTGGAGTTGCAGCTCGCGAAGCTCCGGGCCGAAGTCGAAAAAACGAAGGACGAGAAGTTCAGGGAGGAATTTCGGGAAAAGCAGAAAGAACAACAGGCGCTTCAGGCGAAATACGTCGACTTCCTCGATGAGCTCGGTATATCCCGCGAGAAACTTTCCCCCGAGGACTGGCTTATCTACCGTGTCGCACGGCGCTTCGGGGAGTGCGACGTGAGCATGCCTGCCGAGTTTCTCGGGAAGGTGAAAGAGTACATCCGCTACTGGCAGAAAGGGCGCCGGCTCATGAAGGCCATCGAGCGATCGCAACGCGACAACCTGGCCCCGATTATCTCAAGCACGTTCCTTTCGTATGACCTCCCCCCGCAGTTCTTTTACCTTGCGGTTCAGGAGAGCGGCCTCGACACGCTTGTGTGCGGGCCCGAAACTCGATCTGGCATCGCCAAAGGGATGTGGCAGTTCATTCCAATGACCGCGTGGAAGTACGGCCTGCAGACGGGCCCCCTGATCGACTTGAAGAGAGCCGATCCGCACGATGAGAGACATAGCTTCAGGAAATCGACTGAGGCGGCGGCACACTACCTCAGGGATCTGTACGACACGGAAGCGCAGGCCTCGGGCCTGCTCGTTATGGCATGTTACAACTGGGACGAAAACAGAATACGACAAATGCTGAGCACGATGCCGGAGACCCCGCGTCAACGGAATTTTTGGAATCTTCTCAGCCGGAACACACTACCCGATGAGACATACAGCTACGTCTTTTACATCGTCTCCGCCGCAGTCATTGGAGAAAACCCGCGGCTCTTTGGGTTCGACTTTGATGACCCGCTTGGCACCGGTGGTGCCGACTCGTCTCGTTCCGGTGCGGACGGAGGCCTCCCCGGGGGGCGAATCTCTCCTCCTTCCAATGATCATTTCAACCGGTAGATCCTTCCTTCGAACGAACAGAGGTAGAGTTCCCGGGCGTCGTCCACGCCGAACGACACGATCGGGAGATGCGTGAACGCAATCTCGCGCGAGGTGACCGGCCCGCCGGCGCCCTGCCTGAGGGACCATATTCTGCCGCTCCCGTAGTCCGCGCAGATGTATGTTCCCGCAAGATCAGGTCTCCTCGCTCCGTGGTAAACATATCCTCCTATGATGCAGACACCGAGGGCGTGCGTATACTCCCAGACCGGGGGGACGAGGCCTGTCGTGTCGCAATGTGAGGGAGTCTTGAAGCAGGAGGATCCCTCCATGATGTTCCATCCGTAGTTCTTTCCCTTTTCGACGATATCGACCTCTTCGATTGCGTCCTGCCCGACGTCCGCCACCCATAATTGGCCGGTAGGGGGGTCAAAGCTGAACCGCCACGGGTTGCGGAGTCCGAACGCAAATATCTCCGGGCGGGAACTGCTCGCGACAAACGGGTTGTCCGCCGGTATTCCGTAATTCTTTCCCCCAGCCGGGTTGTTCACGTCGATGCGGAGTATCTTCCCGAGCAGTGTCGTGGTCTTCTGGCCGTTCCCGTGCGGGTCTCCTGCAGATCCTCCGTCCCCGGTCCCGATGTAGAGATAGCCGTCCGGCCCGAACGCGAGTTGTCCCCCCTTGTGATTTGAATACGGCTGTTCATATTCCAGGAGTACCAGTCTGCTCGAGGGATCGGCTGCATCCGGGTCGGTGGAGGATACACGGTAGCGCACGATGACCGATCGGACCGGATTGGAGGCATTGTAATTCAAATAGAAGTATCCGTTCGTCCCGTATGCCGGATGGAATGCGAGCCCCAGCAATCCCTCCTCGTTCCCCTCGCTATAGACAAGCTTTCGGATGTCGAGGAAGAGCTTTGCCTTTTTCGCGTTTTTGTCGTTCGGAAAAACAAATATCCGGCCGGCCTGCTCTACGACGAAGAGCCGGTGCGTGCTGTCAGGCGGGGATTCGAGTGCGAGAGGACGGATGAATGTCAGGGCAGGAAACGCTGGTTCGAGCTCTATAGTGCCGGGAGGATTGTCGTTCGTCCCGCTCTTGCACGCGGGAAACGCGGGCCAGAGGAGAAAGAGCGCGATCACGGAGCCAAACGCTGCACGGTTCATGTGACCTGTCTGAATGTGAGTGAATTCTTCTTGATTGAAAATAAGCAAATTTACAGATAAAAGAACAGCGGCTGCTGTTGACAGAGCCTGGCGTTTGAAGTAGCTTTTAATAGTAGACATTGTTCGAATGCGGAGGAGGTCACCATGAGCTCTCTACGCCCGCTTTTCGCGTTGAGTCTTCTCGTCGCGCTGATCGTCCCATGCGCGCCCGCCCAGAACAATCCCTCGTTCGATCTCCAGGCCTACGAGACGTTTCTGGCCGCGCACAGGGATATGAGCTCTGTGCAGCTTCTGGCGTTGCACTCTGCCGGGACGTTCGCACAGCACTCTCCGGTCTCACCCGACGGACTTACGTACTTCCCCGGCATCCAATCCCGCTATTCCTTCACGCCGTACGAATTGTCGTTGCTCGCAGATCACGGATTCGTTGTCACCGATCGCCTCAGGTTCCCGTCTTTTGCGAACGCGCTCCTGGACATCTACACGCATGATCTACCCGTCTTCGTATCGTCGGATGCAATACTTCATGCAATCCACGCTTCTTACGACGCGATACTGATGGAAGCGGAGAATCAGTTCCTCATTCCGAGACTCGATTCCCTCCTCTCCGCACTCAGGGCGCAGTTGCCCGCAATAGGCGCCGCGTATGCTCCGGACACGGCGATGGCGCCGATGATACATGACCTTGACGTATATCTTACGGTCGCATACGCGATGCTGAAGGGATCGGCTGTCCCGTGCTTTCCCGAAGACGCATCGACGGTGAGCACGCTGGAAAATTTGATCACGTTGCAGCAGCCTGTCATGTATCCGCTTTTTTCCTCGACCGTCCGGTTCATCGATTTCAGCCAGTTCACGATCCGGGGTCACTACACACAGTCTGCCATTCTGGGCCGGTACTTTCAATCGATGATGTGGCTCGGGAGGACTGAAATGTACCTGATCGGCCCTGCGAATGTGGATCCCCCGCAGAAACCGGCAGACATCCGGCGGCAGACGATCGATGCGGCCCTCCTGGTGGAAGCCCTCGATCGCGCCGCTGCGTTTCCCCGTCTGGAAGAGATCGATGCTGTTATCCGGATGTTTGTGGGAGAGTCGGACAATGTCACACTCCCGAACATGAAAACCTTGTTGCAGAGGGGACAGATCGGCAGCGCGCGCCAATTGCTGGATTCCCTCGCGGTCGTAGCGTTGCAGGACT